>JAJUIX010000280.1 GCA_029267455.1 Enteractinococcus sp.
CGATGGCGAGGTCGTGTATGACAAGCCGCTGCCGCAATCTGAACCAAAGATTCAAGAACTGCTGAAAGATCTTGTCGCCAAACACGGTGAGCTGCTGGTAGTGGTGGACCAACCCAAAACGATCGGCGCGTTAGTCATTGCGGTGGCCCAGCAGCTGAGGATTCAGGTGGCGTATTTGCCTGGGTTGATGATGCGCCGGGTAGCCGATCTCCATCCCGGTAAGCGAAAACGGATGCCCGGGATGCTTACATTATCGCGGAAACAGCCCGCACCATGCCTCACACGCTGCGCGGTATTACCGTGGCTGAAGAGAACGTTGCCGAGCTATCGATGCTGTGTGGGTTTGATGATGATCTCGCCGCGCAACTGACCCAAGTCCGCAATCGACTCCGTGGGTTGTTGACGCAGATTCATCCAGCTCTAGAACGGGTGCTGGGTCCACGGTTAGCTCACCCTGCCGTGGTGGATTTACTGGGCCGATATCCCACTCCGGCGGCATTGCACCGCGCTGGGAAAGGGCACGTGAGAACCCGCCTCAAAAAACACGCGCCGCGGATGGCAGAGCGGTTAACCAACGAGATCTTCGGAGCCTTAGCCGAACAAACCACCGTGGTGACCGGTACCCAGGCTGCTGAACATATCGTGGCTCGACTGGCTGCCCAACTCCAGCAACTGAGCCAACAACGCACCGATATCGAAGCTGAAATTATGAGGGTTGTTGATGCCCACCCTCTTACCGAAGTTCTGATCTCCATGCCCGGCATCGGGATCAGGACGGCAGCACGCATCCTCACCGAAGTGGTGGGCAAAGACTTCAAATCCGCCGCCCACCTGGCCTCGTATGCTGGCATCGCGCCCGTCACTCGCCAATCGGGGACCTCGATCCGCGGCGAAGCGCCCTCCAGACGTGGCAACAAAGTCCTGAAGCGTGTCTTGTTTCTGTCCGCTTTTGCCTCGATCAAAGGCGATCGCGCTTCTCGCGCCTACTATGACAAGAAACGGGCCGAAGGCAAACGCCACAACCAAGCCGTCATCGCCCTCGCCCACCGTCGATCAGACGTGCTGTTCGCCATGCTTAGAGACGGCACCTTCTACGAATCCCGACCAGCCCAACTCGCTCCAGCGGCTTGACGAAAACGATAGAAGCACCCCCGGTGGCATTGCAGCCGAACCTCTACTGCGGAAGGAAACTATATCAATGACCGCTATTGACCACTTAACTACTTCGGTGACTCTGCACTTTAGCGAAGTCGTCCGCATTGCCGGGCAGGTCTGCTACGACGCAGCTCGTCAACTGCTGCTCTTTATCACCACTGAAGACACGGAAGTCTTGAGCATCAATGTAGAAACCTACGGTATGATCGCCCCGCTCGGCGTGTCTGGATCATAGGCTGCTCCGAACATGCGGGTCTGACAAATCAACTTATGAATCTCCAAACAGTCACCTATAAAATCACCGCCCAATCAACCCCTTATAGTTCACCAGCTCATCAAGAAGAAAGCC
>JAJUIX010000140.1 GCA_029267455.1 Enteractinococcus sp.
TAAATTCTGGCGTAATCCCCCTGGGCTTGGGCCCACCGAATGGTGCGGATCGGGACGAGCAGCTGTTGGGATCCCTGTTGGACGGCCACCCGGCCCTGTTCTGGCAGTTGAGCGATCGGCCCGGTATCCACCCGGGTCAACGTCTTGCGCAATGCCTCGTGTAACCGTGCGGGCCGAACGGGTTTCAGTAAATAGTCCAGGGCATCAAGTTCAAACGCGTGCACGGCAGGGCGAGCATCTGCGGTCACGAACACTACGTGTGGGGTCTCTGGCGCGTCTTGACGACGGAATTCGTGGGCCAGATCCATTCCGGTGGGCCCCGGCATGTGAATATCTAACAGCACCACATCAATCCGATGACGACGCAGCACCTCTTTTGCCTGCGCAACATCCGTGGCGGTGTGCACTTCGGCCACCAACGGGTCTGCTTCTAACAGCCACTGCATCTGTTCCACCGCGGGCACTTCATCATCGACGGCTAACACGCTCAGGCCACGCTCGTTGGAGGTCGTCATGCCTGACCTCCGGCGGCCGAGGAGATGATCCGGGCCGGGACCTTGAATTTCGGTATCCGCATCGACACATTCATGCCTGCGTCGATCGCGGTTTCGATGTGGAGTCCGTGTCCGGGGCCGTAGGCTTGGCGCAGTCGTAGGTCTACATTGCGCAGGCCGACGTGGGAGCCCTCAGCTTCGCCACGCATCAGTTTGGCCATGAATTCCGGGTCGGCTCCGACCCCGCCGTCCTCCACACTAATTTCGGCATAGGTGTCGGCATCTTTAGCCCGCACGAAGACGTGGCCTTCATCCTGGCTGTTATACATGCCGTGGCGGACCGCGTTTTCGACCAGTGGTTGCACACTGAGGAAGGGGATCTCTAGGCCTAAGACCTCCGGGGCGATATCGAGGCTAACCTGCAACCGCTCTCCGAAACGGGCTTTTTCCAAGATCACGTACCGTTCCACCGCGGTCAGCTCGTCCTCTAGGGTCGTGAAGTCGCCTTCGGTGCCTAAGGAGTAGCGGGTGAAGTCCGCAAAATCTACGAGCAGTTCTCGCGCCCGGACCGGGTCAACGGGGATGAGCCCGGCGATGGCGTTGAGCGAGTTATAAATGAAGTGCGGCGAAATCTGGGCCCGCAAACTGCGCAGCTGGGCATCGACAAGCTGCTCGCGCGTCAGTTCTACCAGCTGCTGATAATCCGGCTCGTCTGCCTCTGCTGATTGTTGCCGAGCTCTTTTGCGGAAGATCATCTACCTCACCACCTGACAGCACGACATGCTCACAACAGCACCCCCGACGTCTTCGCTCCATTCGTCCTCAATATACCTTAAGCCACGGTGACTGACCTCACGTTATGCACGCCGAAAACCGCTCAACTCATAGACCGCGCCGCTTATCGTGCAATGCCATAAACACACTTTCGTGACGTGCATCACAGTGACTAGCCTGCGGTCTATGAAGGACAACAATCCAACTCCTTGTGGAGGATCATCATGAGCACCATTGATTATTCGGATTTCACATCCGTGCAAAAATCTGAGCAATTCCAATCGTTACGAACCACGCACCGCAAATTCGCCTTCCCCATGACCATCGTGTTTTTGATCTGGTACCTGGGGTTCGTCTTGGTCGCAGCTTTCGCGCCAGAATTTATGGCCATCCAGGTCTTGGGCAATATCAACTTAGGTATTGTGCTTGGGCTGGCCCAATTCGTCACGACCTTCATTATCACGGGCGCCTATGTTGCCTACGCGAACCGCAAGATCGACCCGATCGCCACGGACCTTCGCGAAAAGATGGAAGGCGCCGGCGCCGTCGAGATCATCATCGAAGCATCCGATGATGCCGACTACGCAACGACCGGGAAGAGCTCAGGAGAATAACCATGACGCAGGTATCGACACTGAACATACCAACGGCACAAACACTATCCACCGAAGTCGGCAACCCATGGGCCAATATCGGGATTTTCCTGGTCTTCGTTGCTATTACTCTCTACGCCGTCCTTCGGGCGTCTCGCAAAACCAAAACCGCCACCGACTTCTACGCCGGTGGACGCTCCTTCACCGGTACCCAAAACGGGACAGCCATCGCGGGGGACTACCTCTCGGCGGCATCGTTTCTCGGGATTGTGGGAGCGATCGCCATTTACGGTTATGACGGTTTCCTATACTCGATCGGCTTCTTGGTCGCATGGCTGGTCGCTCTGCTCCTGGTAGCCGAGATGCTGCGCAACACCGGAAAGTTCACCATGGCAGATGTGCTGAGCTTCCGCCTGAAACAGCGTCCGGTCCGCATTGCCGCGGCAACCTCAACCCTGGCCGTCTCCATTTTCTATCTGCTCGCACAGATGGCCGGTGCCGGCGCATTGGTCTCGCTGTTATTGGGGGTCGACTCCAAACTCGGCCAATCGCTGGTCATCGCTGTTGTCGGTGTCCTGATGATCTTCTACGTCTTCATCGGCGGCATGAAAGGCACCACCTGGGTACAGATCATCAAGGCCACCCTGCTGCTGATCGGTGTGGGGATCATGAGCGTGTGGATGCTGGCCCTGTTTGGCTTCAACTTCTCCGCCATGCTGGGCGAAGCCGCTACGGTCGCGGGCAATCCGGACTTCCTGAACCCAGGGCTACAGTACGGTGAAAGCACCCTGACGAAGATGGACTTCTTCTCCCTCGGCCTGGCGCTCGTGCTCGGTACTGCGGGATTGCCCCACGTACTGATGCGGTTCTACACCGTACCAACTGCCAAAGAAGCTCGGAAATCCGTGGTGTGGGCAATCTTCCTCATCGGTGGGTTCTACCTGTGCACCCTGGTCCTGGGCTTTGGCGCTGCAGCGATTGTCGGGCCGGATGCCATTGCCAATGCGCCCGGTGGACAAAACTCCGCAGCACCACTGCTGGCCTATGAGCTCGGCGGTACCTTGTTGCTGGGCATCATCGCAGCCGTCGCGTTTGCCACCATTTTGGCCGTCGTCGCGGGGCTGACCATTACGGCCTCGGCATCGTTTGCCCACGATATTTATGGACAGGTCATCAAGAAGGGCAAACTGGACACCGAGGGCGAAATGCGCGCCGGTCGTGCCACCGTCGTCGTGGTCGGGATTCTGGCCATCCTCGGCGGCATCGGCGCTCAAGGTCAAAACGTCGCATTCCTTGTCGCTCTAGCCTTTGCGGTAGCAGCCTCAGCGAATCTGCCAACGATTCTCTACTCGCTATTCTGGAAACGGTTCACCACCCGAGGTGCGCTGTGGTCCATGTACGGCGGGCTGATTTCATCGGTCACCCTGATCGTGTTCTCTCCCGTCATGTGGGGCGCCGAGACCTCGTTCTTCCCTGAGATCGACCTGGCGATATACCCACTGACCAACCCCGGCATTATCTCCATCCCGCTGTCGTTCATCCTGGGCTGGATCGGTTCCGTCACCTCGAAACGTCTCGAGGATCCAGTCAAGCAAGCCGAGATGGAAGTTCGCTCACTGACCGGTGTCGGTGCCGAGAAAGCCACCGAGCACTAACCACCCACGGCGTGCCGCCACGGTGACCATACAGCACTGCTCCCTGAACTTCGGAAGGTTCCGTTGTTCAGGGAGCAGTCTGATGTTGGGCGAGTTAAAGCTGCCTGAGGCTATGCGGTGACTCGGGATGCCCCGTCATGCACTGCGGCGCGCAGTGGCGCAGCGACGACAGGTTTACCGTCGTCAATGTCTACAAGGCCCACCGCTTCCAGCTGACGCAACCGTGGGATCAGCACGGTCTGATCGGCTGAGGCGGGGTTCAGAATACATGCGGCCGTAGCGGCTGCTGCCTCGTCATCGGCATCCACGGTCAACGTGTTGTGCACATAGGTGGCCACGAGCTCTTCGGCAGCCTCGAGCTGATCGAAGTCTTCAAAACCGAAGGTGGGGGCGTGCTTGGCCGGTTGGAGCTTGGTCGAGTTAACTTCAACCAGTCCGGTGTCTTGCAGCGTGGTCCAAAACGCCATGAGTTCAGGAATCGCCTGGGCTGACGTGACATGCCGGGTAGGGCGTGGTGCGGCCGGGACGGTCAGGTCATGATCTGATGCCACGGACTCCTCGGCCTCGGGTTTCTTCGCGACCCCTTCGGCGTCAATGCCGATGGTCGCGGCAACATCTTGAATGTCAGCACGTTTTGGCAGCCCGGTGCCAGTCACCGGGTGCGACTCGCCCATCCACTGGAAAAATTCTTTGACCCCGGCCATGAACCGGGTTTCGACAATGGCGGTGTACCGGGCCTGGGGATCGTCTGCTGAAGTCTCCTCGGGTTCAACCGTCTCATCAACAACTTCGACGACATCATGCGCACTCGCAGCGGGCTCAGGGGCGGCGATCGGTTCAGCAACTTCTTGTGCCGGCAGCAATTCATCTAAGACGTCATTGAATGAGGTCTCGCGGCGATCCGCCAGCGTA
>JAJUIX010000262.1 GCA_029267455.1 Enteractinococcus sp.
AGAGCCGCCCCTAAGTTGACCGATGAGGTGGTTTTACCGACTCCGCCTTTTTGATTCACCAGCGCGATGATGCGTGCCGGGCCGTGCGTCGTCAGAGGTTCGGGGACGGGAAAGTCGTGCTTGGGCCGCCCGGTGGGACCGATCACCGGCTCTCCGGTGATCATCATCACGGGACGTGGTTGTTGGCTGGCGTCATTCACGATGTTTGAAACTCCTGACCGCTACGGAAATGTGGTGGTGCAATCCTCTTAGTGTTCGAAAGTGATGGTAGTTCGGTTTCTGACTCTAGTGTATTGCTGGAAGACCTGGCTTCCGATCAAATAGCCTATTTTCTCGGCGAGCCTTAAACTTTAAAGTCAAACCTGAAGGTCTGATCAGCCTTGTGCTCGAGGATGAGCAGACGCGAAAACTTCCCGCAGCGTTTCAGCTGTCACGTGGGTGTATATCTGAGTCGTGGTAACAGATGCGTGCCCTAGTAATTCTTGCACAACTCGCACATCAGCACCGCCTTGTAACAAATGAGTAGCAAAAGAATGACGCAGGGTGTGTGGGGAAATGTCTGCGGTAATCCCGGCGTCCTCGGCTGCCTGTTTGATAACGTTCCATCCGGTTTGACGCGATATCCGGTTGCCGAAACGATTAAGAAATAGGGCAGGTGAGCCTTTTCCGGCTGATGCATGTTCAGGTCGACCCCGCACCAGATACGCATTGATCGCATCTACCGCGTAGGACCCGAGCGGTACGATACGCTCTTTTGAGCCTTTGCCAAATAGCCGTACCGCGCGAGTGTCAGATACCTCATCCAGCTGCAATATGTCGTCGACATCAAGTTCGATAGCCTCGGTGATGCGAGCGCCCGTGGCATACAAAAGTTCCATCAGCGCACGATCGCGCAGCCCTTGAGCCGTATCGGCTGCTGGAGTATCGAGTAATCGGGTAACTTCTTCGACGCTGAGCCCATCGGGCAGATATTGCCCCGTTTTGGGTGGACGGATATCTGCTGCGGGATTGGACTCCGTGGTGTTTTCAAGGAACATGAACCGGTGCCAGCCCCGAGCGGCAATCAAGATACGGTTGACGGATGCTGTGGCCAGTTGCCCCATGTGGTGACTGCCAGAACTGAGTGCTTGTAAGAAGCCCGAGACGTGGTGGACACTAATCTCGCGAACGTCGGTCACCCCTTCTTGGGTGAGGTAACACAGGTATCGTTCTAGGTCGCGCCGATATGCGGCCAAAGTGTTATCGGACAGGCCTCGTTCAATAGTCAGATGATTTAGATACGCGGTGACCTGGGCTTGCAGCTGTTGCGGTATCTGAAGATTGTCACTCATGCGCACCTAGGATGCACTGTCGATTGAGCGGGGTTGACGAGAGGTTGTGAACACCAGCTGGGTCGCTAGGATACCTGCGACCGCGTTGACGTTTTTGATAGCGCCGGACATCACAGCGTCGATGGCGTCATCGAGCGGCACCCATTGCAAAGTTAGGTGAGCTTCTTCATCGTCTCGTTGGTAGCGCTGCTCTTCTGGTACGAGCTGGATGCCCTGGGCCAGATAAATGCGGATGGCTTCAGCTGAGGAACCGGCCGATGGATAGTGGTCGACCAATATTGACCAGTCTTGGGCAGTGAGATCTGTTTCTTCGGCAAGTTCACGTTGTGCTGTCGCCAGTAGAGATTCGCCGTCACCATCGAGCAGTCCAGCCGGTATCTCCCAACAATCTTGTCCCACTGGGTGTCGGTATTGCCGAATCATGGCCACCCGCTGTTGGTCATCTACAGCGACAATGGCGACGGCGCCAGGATGCTGGATGTATTCCCGCGTTACAGGTTGTTCCCCGTCGTTCATGGTGAAGGTGTCACGGCTGATATCCCATATCGCCCCTGAATACACAGTTTCTTGTTCTTGCAGGGTCACGGTTCTGTCAGTGTCTTGGATTGGAAGGTGTGTCATGCAGTAGAGGTCTCC
>JAJUIX010000249.1 GCA_029267455.1 Enteractinococcus sp.
ACTTCACTGGATAACCGATGGAGCATCCACGGCCCCACCGTAGCGTCGATCACGTGAGGCATAGAGCTCCACGGCGTCCCAGAGCGTTTTGCGGTTGACATCGGGCCATAGGGTGTCGATGAAAACTAACTCTGCATAAGCGGATTGCCACATGAGAAAATTCGACAGTCGCTGTTCTCCAGAGGTGCGCATAAACAGGTCAACATCCGGTATGTCTGGGTGGCGTAGATGTTGGGCGATTGTTTTTTCGGAGATGGTCTTCGGGTTCAGGCTGCCAGCTGCAGCCTTACTGGCGATAGCTCGGACAGCATCGGTGATCTCTGCGTGTCCCCCGTAGTTCACACACATGACCAGGGTGGTGCCGGTATTGTTTTTCGTCAGCTCTTCGGCATTCTGTAACTCAGTAATAACCGATTTCCATAGCCGTGGCTTGCGTCCATTCCAGCGCACCCGAACGCCCCAGGAGTTCAACGTATCTCGTTGGCGACGGAGAACGTCCCGGGAAAATCCCATAAGGAAGGCAACTTCATCTGGAGAGCGCTTCCAGTTTTCCGTAGAGAACGCATAAACCGAGACATACTCGATGCCCATTTCCACGGCACCTGCCATAACATCCAGCAGGGCTTGTTCACCGGCACGGTGTCCTTCGGTTCGAGGTAATCCGCGTTGATTAGCCCACCGCCCATTGCCGTCCATCACAATCGCGATGTGCCGTGGCAGCAACTTAGGGTCAATGTGGGGCATCACGTAGCCGTCGGGGTGCGGCTGCGGAACCTCGTATGGCATGGTCTGTCTCCTGTTATCCCTGATCAATGACGGATAGCGATTGCAAAGTCTTTTCTAGATGGTACTGCAGATACTGGGCAACGAAATTTGTGGCTTGACGGATCTCACCGTTTTGCGCGCCCTCAATGGCTGGCCAGTCACCAGCTAACAAGGCAGCCAACAGCGCTACGACGTCATCGGGGGCATAAGTCGCCTGGGGCGGAGCGCAATCATCGCACACCACACCACCCAAGGGTACCGATAACCAATTATGGTGCCCCTGCAACCCGCATTTACTGCACTCATCGAACGTAGGAGCCCACCCGGCAATCGCCAAGGCACGCAGCAAATACGAGGCCAAAAGCGCTTTGGGGGCGGCAGCTCGGCGAGCTAGAGCAGCGATAGCGCCGTGTAATAACCGATAATGTTCTGCAGCGCTAGCAATATCTTCGTCTCGAGTGAGTTGCTCGGCGGTTTCGACCATGGCCGATGCTGCTCCAAAACTATCGTAGTCATTGGTCAGCATCGTGCCGTAGGGGTGGATCGTTTCTGTTTGAACAATAATGTCCAGGTTACGACGCGGAACCAATTGCACCCTCGAGTGCATGAAAGGCTCGAGCGTGGAGCCGAATTTTGAACTGGTGCGCCGAACGCCTTTGGCCACCGCGCGGATTTGGCCACGCTCCGCGGTGAGGATGACGATGATGCGGTCAGCTTCGGCCAGTTTATAGGTGCGCAGAATGATCCCGCGGGTCCGGTAGCTTTGCGAAATATAGGTGGCGGACCCGCGAGATTTCTTACGCGGTGTTTTACTCAGCTGCTACTTCAACTTTCTCGTCGCGCATGTACCGGTTGACTGCGGAGGTGACAGCCTGCAGTGATGCGGTCGCGGTGTTATGGTCCATGCCGATGCCCCACAGGACGCGATCGCCGATGGCAGCTTCGACGTAAGCGGCGGCCATGGCTTCGCCACCTTCGGTCAGCGCGTGTTCGGTGTAGTCGAGTACCCGGATATCAACTCCGGCTTCGTGGAACATCTTCACGAGTGCAGAGATGGGGCCATTCCCGGTGGCAGTACGGGTGATGACTTCGCCTTCGCGTTCCATCTGCACTTCCATCCAGAAGTCGCCGTCTTCGGTGGTCGAGGAGGTAGACGATACCAGGTGGTAGTGGCCCCACCGGTCCTGTGGGTCTTCTGCCGGGAGGTACTCATTTGCGAAAACCTCCCAGAGGGTCTCAGAGGAGATTTCTCCGCCGTGCGTGTCCGTGTAGTTTTTAATAACCGAGGAGAACTCAACTTGTGCCCGACGGGGCAGATCAAGGTTGTGATCGGCTTTGAGCATGTACGCTACCCCGCCCTTACCGGACTGGGAATTCACGCGGATCACGGCTTCGTAGGTGCGCCCAATATCTTCCGGGTCTACCGGCAGATAGGGCACGCCCCAGTCTAATTCTTCGGTAGTTACACCGGCTTCGGCTGCACGGGCTGACATGTCTTCGAA
>JAJUIX010000153.1 GCA_029267455.1 Enteractinococcus sp.
CAGGTCTTTACCACCGTCACCACCGGCGGCTCGCTGTCGCCGCACGAAACCGACTTCCACGACACGGTCATCACCGACGACGACACCATGCTCATCATGGCGTATGTCACCACCCAGACCGATCTGACCGACGTCGGCGGCTCGGTAGACGGGTGGGTCCACGACGCCGTCGTCCAAGAGATCGACATCGAAACCGGCGAGGTGCTCTTCGAATGGAGCGCCCTGGACCACGTGCCGGTCACCGAGGGCTTGTACAACTTTGAGGAGGAATACGACGCCCAACAAGACCGTATTGAAGCCGGGGAAGAGGACGCTGAACTGGCCACCCGCGAAAAGCCCTTCGACTACTTCCATATCAACTCGGTCACGGTCGATGACGACGACAATCTTCTCGTCTCTGCGCGCCACACCCACGCGGTGTATAAACTCGACCGCGAAACCGGCGACATCCTGTGGACCCTGGGCGGGAGGGCCAGTGATTTCGACCTGCCCGACGAGGCCGTATTTACTTGGCAGCATTCGGCGGCCCGGGATAGTGACGGCACGCTCGTGCTCTTCGATAACCACGCCCGCAACGCCGACGACGACCAGTCCTCTCGCGGGCTGCGCCTGGAACTTGATGAACAGGCCATGACCGCGAGCGTCGTGACCGAATATCTGCCACCTGAAGACCGCCCCGCCGGTTCGATGGCCAACACCTAACCCCTGGAAAACGGCAACATGTTCATCGGCTGGGGCCAGCAACCCTATTTCTCGGAATACACCCGCGACGGCAAACTGATCTACGACGTCTGCCACGGTGATGCCTGCCACGAGGGCACCGGGGGTGGAGGTGGCAGCTATCGGGCCTATAAAGGCGCCTGGAGTGGTCATCCGACCACCGATCCGGACGTAGTTGTACAACAAAACGACGAGGGGGTCGAGTACGTCTACGTCTCATGGAATGGTGCCACCGAGGTCGCCCAGTGGCGTCTGATCGCAGGCCCCACTGAAGCTGAGGCTTCTGAGGTCACTGTGGTGGACAAAACCGGCTTCGAAACCGCCATCGAGTTTCCCGACCCCGCCAATTATGTCGCGGTCGAGGCTCTGGATGTCAACGGCGACGTCCTGGGCACCGGGGCCCCATCGCGATGATCTCTCGCTGATCAGAAGTTCTCGCCACGCCGGGGGCTTGCCTAGGATAGGAAATCACCAACCGCAGTACCACGTGGAAAGGACACAGCATGTCGGATCAGGAAGACGACCGCAAGCCCTCCGATCTGGAGGTGCCGCACGAAGACACCGAGCCCACGGTCAAAACCGACCCCGAGGTCGATGAGGTGGTCGAAGACCTCCAGGCCCAAGACCGCTCCGATAAGCTGCCGTCGGATATCCAGATCCGCAACCTGGATTCTGATGACGCCACGACCATGAAGCTGCTGCGTCAAGGCGTGCGGCTCAAACGCGGACTGATCACCCCGCGCGTGTTCTATCCGGCCATCAGCTTCCTGTTGCTCACCGCCCTGATCTCGATTGTCTTCCCTGATGCTTCGGGGAAGGCCCTGCTGGACGCTCAGTCCTGGATCGTGGACACATTGGGCTGGTACTACATCCTGATCATGTTCGGGTTCATCATCTTCTGCCTGTACGTGGCCCTGTCAAAATACGGGCGCATTAAACTCGGCGACCCCGACGACAAACCCGAATTTTCTCGCGGCGCGTGGTTCTCAATGCTGTTTGCCACCGGTATGGGCATCGGCCTGATTTTCTACGGGGTCGGCGAACCGCTGACTTATGCGACCGTGGATCCCAAACCCGGGTGGGAAGGCACCCCCGAAGAACTCGCGCAAATGGGCATGGCTCAAACCTTCTTGCACTGGGGCTTACACCCCTGGGCGGTTTACGGTGTGCTTGGACTCGGGGTGGCCTATACCATTCACCGGCGGGGCCGGCCCGTGTCCATTCGCTGGGTCTTTGAGCCACTCATCGGCCCAGACCGCGTCCGCGGCTGGATGGGTGACACCATCGATGTCCTGGCTATCTTCGGCACCATGGCCGGGGTGGCCACCTCACTGGGCCTAGGCGTACAGCAAATCGCCGCCGGCCTGCAACACTTAGGCATCGTGGCTCAAACCGACAACATGCTGTTGATCATCCTGATCGTGATCATCACCTTCATCGCCACCGCCTCCGTGGTCTCCGGAATCGGTCGCGGCATGAAATGGCTTTCCTCGATCAACCTGTCCTTGGCCGCAGTCTTGACCATCTCGGCACTGCTGTTGGGCCCCACGCTGTTCTTGGTCGAAAACTTCATCGAGTCGCTGGGCATGTGGTTGGCGAATTTCTTTGAAATGTCCTTCGATATCGGTGCCTACGCAGGCCCTGAAGGCGGCTCGTGGTACTCGACCTGGACGTTATTCTACTGGGGCTGGTGGATCGCCTGGGCACCATTTGTGGGAATCTTCATCGCCCGCGTCTCCCGCGGCAGAACCATTCGCGAATTTATTATCGGTGTCATGTTAGTCCCCACCCTGGTGGGCATGCTGTGGTTTGGTGTCCTGGGCGGCTCAGGTATCCATCGACAATTATTTGGTGAGGCCGATCTGGTCGTTGATAACGAAGTCTCCCCGGAAGGCTCCCTGTTCACCGTCCTGCAGGACCTACCCTTGGGCACCGTGTTCTCCATCATCGGCGTGCTGCTGGTCGTGCTATTTTTCATTACCTCGTCCGATTCTGGCTCCCTGGTCATGAACATGCTCACCGCGGGCGGCCACCCCAACCCACCGACCTGGTCACGTGTGATGTTCTCCGGGCTGGAAGGTGCTATCGCCATCGGCCTGTTGTTGGCCGGGGGACTCGAAGGGCTCCAGGCGGCCTCTTTGGCCACCGCGCTACCGTTTTCGATCATCATGGTGTTCATGGCGTTTGCCGTCTACCGCGGATTGCGCCTCGATTCGGCCCTGGCTACCCAGGCGCAGCTGGAACGCCGGATGAATCTGTTCACCAAACACGTCGGTGATCGTTACCATTTGGAAGAAACCCCGACCGAACCCGGCCCGGATAGCGACCCGATAGACTACCGTATTTCAGCCACGACCGGGCCGCGTGGCAGAACCGGACGCCGCGGCATGCGGATGCGTGACATGCGGCGCGTGAATGACGAGCGTTCGGCTGCGGAGCGAGCAGCCCGGGATCAACAGACCGATCACGACTGACGTGACTGTTCGTGACGAACTGCCCTCGGAATGGCGACGCGCCATGACGGGGGCAGTTTTCTGTAGTGGCAACCGTGTCGGCGGGCGTGGTGGAAAAGGTGGACTTCACGAGCGGTTATCCCCAGAAACCGATCCCGAGAACCTGCTGGCTTCCTGACTAGGACTGCTGGTAGCTTTCGACTGCTGCAGGTTGTTCCGCGCTGCGTTTGGGGCGGAAGAAAGCCGCGCCCAATACTGGGATCAACATGATGATGGCACCGCAAAGCAGCGCATTATGCATCCCGGTCATCTGCGCAGTTAAGGTATCTTCACCCTGTCCAGCGCCAACTACCGCAGCCACCGACATGACCGTGATGTACAAGGCCGTCCCGCCGGCGGCCGCAACTTGTTGCAGCGTCGAGAAGATGGCCGAACCATGCTGATAGAGGCGCTCGGGGAGCGAACTGAGGGCAGAAGTCATAAGCGGCCCCATCATCATGCCCACCCCCACGGCCATCAGAATATTCCACAGGATGGTTGCCCACAGTGGACTTGCAGCATCCAGCGTGACCATGCCCCACAGCCCAGAGGCGGCGATGAGAGAACCAGGAATCAACAGTGGTCGGGCGCCCACGGCATCGAAGGCCCGGCCAACAAAAATGCCCAGGACTCCCATGAGCACGCCCGAAGGCAACATGACGATCCCAGCTATTTGGGCGTCAAAACCTAGTACGTGCTGAATGTAGATGGGAAGCACGATGAAGGTCCCGAACATTGCCATCGTGGCGGCAATCATCAGCAGCATCGCGAACGCGTAGGTTGGCACAGCAAAGACCCGAACATTCAGGAAGGCGTTATTGCCCAACGTCAACTGACGCACTACGAATACGGTGAG
>JAJUIX010000104.1 GCA_029267455.1 Enteractinococcus sp.
GTTACTCTTCGACGACGTGTGTATCTGGACGGTGCCTTATCTCGAGCCACGCCTCCACGCCCCCGATTTCGGAGTCGACGCGAACCACTACAGCATCATGTCCCATGTGATGGACGAAGTGCGCGCCCAGATTGCCGAACGCGACCTGCACGACGCGACACACATCATGATGGCGCATCTGTTTGCCGCCGGAGCCGCCGCCTCCGATTCGGAACGCAATATTGGCGAAGGCACCGAGGTGGGCACACTCGGCCAGGTGCCCGTCGACATGTTTGACGGCATGGATTACGTCGCGCTGGGCCACCTTCACGGACGGCAACGCATGAGCCCCACCGTGCGGTATTCAGGCTCACCGGTGGCCTATTCCTTTTCCGAACACTTACACCGCAAGGGCATGTGGCTGATCGAAACCGGCGACGAACTAACCGTCGAACCCGTCGATATTCCGCAGTTGAAACGTCTAGCGGTACTCAAAGACGATCTTGAACCCCTGCTGGAATCCGACGAATACACCTGGGCCGAAGATGCTTGGTGCCAGATTACTGTGACCGACCCGAAGCGACCGCCGCAAGCCTTCCGCCGTCTGAAACACCGATTCCCCGGCATGCTGAACTTCATTCTGGCCCCAACCGGCGGCGTCGAAGCCCAAACCACTTACTCAGAACGCATCGCTAAAGCCAAAACCGATATGGACCTCGTCTTAGACTTCGTCGACCACGTCCGCAACCGTCCCGCTTCAGATAACGAACGTCGCTGGCTCAATGACGCCCTCGAGCACGTCAACCGCGTCACAGAACAGGACGTGAAATAATGCGTATCCATCAGCTCACATTTCAGGCCATCGGCCCGTATGCCACCCGCCAAGACCTAGCCTTCGAGCGCCTAGACGACGTCGGACTCTTCCTACTCGATGGGCCCACCGGCGCCGGCAAATCCACGATCCTGGACATCATCACCTTCGCGCTCTACGGCAAAGCCGACGACGAACGCAAAAACACCGAGCTGCACTCGACACTCGCCGAACCCGGCGTGCCTCCCACCATCACACTGGATGTCTCGTTTGGGACCCGCCGGTTTGTCATCGACCGCACGCTGCAACACTTCGCGCCCCGTCGCGGCGCCAAAGACCCCAACGACGTTGTCACTCGTCAGGCGTCGATGACCCTGGTGGAATTGGTCGAAGGCGAACGCCGTCAGCTGACCACCCGGGTGGATGAAGCCCAACAGATCCTGCGCGAGGCCATCGGACTGAGCCGTGAGCAATTCACCTCCGTCGTCCTGCTACCACAAGGCGAATTTGCACGGTTTTTGAAAGCTTCGAGTAACGATCGCGAAGCGATTCTGCGGCAGCTATTCAACACGCACCGTTTCGACGAGATCGGTGATTATCTTTCTGCCCAGGCCAAGAAGCTCCGTTCTACCGTCGAAGCCGATAACGACCAGCGCCAAACGCTGCGCGCCGGACTCGTTGAGACCGCTGAAACATATGCCCCCGAGGCGGATACAACCGAGGACACCGAGTTTGACGATGAGTCGGCCGACCTAGAGGCCCTGGAGGATGCTGAGCTGGTCGAATACGTCGACGGAGTGATGAACCGGCTTGAGACAGACGCCTTACGTCGCGTCGAACACGCAACCAAAACACTGCAGAGCGCCCAGAAAACCCTCAAGCGCCTAGAGCAACAACAAGAATACTTACACGAGGCTGAGGAATATCGACGTCGTCGAACCGCCCACGACCAGCAGGCCGAGACCGTGCGCGCCGCTCACCTTGAGCTGGAGCATCACTTCCGAGCCAAACCTGTGATCGAGGCACAACAGCACTGCGACACGGCACGCGAACAACTCACGACCGCCCTCAAGCAGCTGCAACATCAGTGTGATGCTGCCAAACAAGTTGAGCTTATTGTCAGCTGGTCTGCTGGGCGGGAGATTTTCATCGCCGATGAGACGACCATCCAGCAACTTGTCGATGGGTGGAAAACTGTCGAAGCCGCAGCGATTCGTGCCCTGGAACAAGTCGAGCAGCACGAAAAAACCCAGACGGCCATTACCACCGGTCGCGAACGACTCGCCACATGGGAAACCGATCGCACCACATTGCGCCAGACCATAGACCAGCTACAGGAGCAATTCGATACGCTGTGCACGCAGCTAGATACTGACAAATCCCGAAGCGATGAACTTTCTGGCGTCGAACAACAACTCGAAGCCGCCAAACAACGTCTGTCCGAGGCTGAAACGAAGCAGATTGCCGCCCGCGAGGCCGAAACGGCCCAGGTCGCCGTTGATGATGCAAAGGACACGTCCGACCAGGCGAAAGAACAAGCTGACGCAGCCTTGGAAGAGGCTCAAGCGCTGCTGCGTCGTCGTATTGAGGCTGCTGCGGGCTTCTTGGCTGAAAAGCTTGAACCTGGCGAACCGTGTGAAGTGTGTGGTTCAATCACTCACCCTGATCCTGCCGAAACCCACGGGTTAGCCGAGATCTCCAATGACGCAGTGGAGCAGGCCGAAAAACGTGCTACCGATGCGCGTCGTGTGGCCAACGAGGCCGAACAAACCTACCAAGCTCAGCGCACCATTCTCCAAGAGTTGCAGACGCAAGCCGGTGGACTCAGCGTTGACGACGTCGACAAATTGGTCGCCGAAGCGAAAGAGGCTGTGACTACGGCACAAGCCGAAGTTCAAGAGCTGACCGATATCCGCGCGCGCATTAAGACCAATGAGACGCAGACTGAACAATTGCGTGAGGCCAAATCGGCGGCAGAACAACAACTGACCGAAATTCGTACCCAAATCACCACGCTGACCGCAGAACTTGAGCAATCCGAACAACAGTTGAGCACCGCCCTGGGTGATTTTGAAACGGTGGCAGATTTCCGTGCGGCCGTGGAGCCGGCGCGTCGACTCGTCGGCCAGCTCGTTGACCAAGCATCGGAGGTCTCCACCGCTGTGGCCACATATCACACCGCCCGGCAGCGCGTTGCTGAAACCCTCACTGCTTCCGCCACGGAGAAACATGCGGCATTTGAGGACTCCGAGGCAGCACGGCAGCATGTGCTCAGCGCCGACGTGCAGCACGACCACGAAAAGCTCGTCCGTCAGTGGACCACCGAAAAGGACCGGTTGGAAGAAAAAGCCGGCCAGGCCGCTGTCATTGCGGGACTGAAACTGCTCGACGACGGTGTGACCGCGCCCACTCAGGAAGCTATCGACGCTGCGCATCAGGATCAACGCAACGCTGAAACTCAGTTGTCTGAAGCGAACCGGGAACACGGCCGTATTCAAACCACCCGCACACAGTGCCGTAGCCAACAAAATCTCTTGCTCGAGGTTAGCCAGCGCTCTGCGGACCAGATGGCCCGCTACGAAGAACTTGTTGGCCTCAGTGACGTGATCGCCGGTCGAGGTGAAAACGCCGTGAGCATGCCGCTGCGTTCCTTTGTGCTGGCCGGTTGGCTCGAACAGGTTGCCGCCAACGCTTCCGAACGCCTGACCGGGATGACCGGCGGACGCTATGAACTTAAACACGCCGTCGGCCACGGCGGACGAGGGCACGCCGGTCTCAATCTGGACGTCATCGACCACCTCAACGACACCGTCCGCACGCCGTCCACGTTATCTGGTGGGGAGACGTTCATGGCTTCCCTGGCTCTCGCGCTTGGGCTCGCTGATGCCGTTCAAGCCCAAGCCGGTGGTGTGGCCATGGATACCCTGTTTATCGACGAAGGCTTCGGTTCCCTCGATGCCGATACCCTTGAAGAAGTCATGGGAGTCTTGGCGGCGCTCCAGGACGACGGCCGCCTCATCGGGCTGGTTTCTCACGTCGAATCCATGAAACAGCAGATCCCGCACCGGATTCAGGTCAAGAAAGCGCAAACGGGTTCCACAGTGCATATCATCGGTCCGGGTCTCGTCTGAAACTTCACGGGCCTGCCCAGCCCCTGAAGGTAAACAACGAGTGAACACCGCCCATCACTCATGTTCTTGCAGCTAGCTTTTCGCCACATTTCTTCTTCAATCTGTGACCTGTATAATTTACCGCCGGCTTTATGGGATGAGGAAAGGCTTGCTCGGAAAGCTCATTGTTCACTTTCGTTCGAATATGCAGGGTGTGACAAGAGCCTCATTTTACTTCCGTTTTTGGGGTATTTGAAGCTTTTTCCCTTGCTGAAGCGGTCTAGTTAGGGTTTCAAGGCGGGTGGAGGAACCCTGTATTGACTCGGGGTTAACCTTTGGTTTACCTATCAGTGTTTCACTGGGCCTGACAGCACCCAGATCGAAGGGAACTATCTTAGGTATGAGCCTAGATAATTCGACGGAGCGCCAGGCCCTGAAATATAGCGCTCCGCCTCAGCCGCAGGCTGAAGACACCACCCCCGTCCAACGTCCAGGCTTCATGGACCGTCTCCCGATCTCCGGAAGAACCCGGAAGATCGTCGAATGGCTTTCCGTCGCCGCTGCCGTTTACATTCTGATCACCGCAGTCAGCGTGATCGGTTCTGGATTCGGTGCAGCAACCGGCGGGCAAGCCGAAGAGATCTTTGCTTTCGCGCAAAACCCCGTCATCGGGCTTGTGATCGGTATCCTTGCCACCGTCCTGACTCAATCTTCCTCAACGACCACCTCGATTGTCGTGGGGATGGTAGCTGGTGGTTTACCACTGACCACCGCGATACCAATTTTGATGGGTGCCAATGTGGGCACGACCATGACTTCTACACTGGTATCGCTTGGTGCTGCGGGTGACCGGAATCAATTCCGGCGGGCTTTCTCCGCAGCATCGGTTCACGACATGTACAATTTGTTGTCAGTAGCCATTTTCTTTCCGCTGGAATGGGCATTTGGCATTTTGGAACATGTTGGTACCTGGTTCGCCAGCATCACGACAGGTTCCGACGGTGGCATCATCGCCGCCATATTCACCGGAGTCGGGAACGCCGTTACAGCATTGACTGACCCAGGTGCCGATATGGTCGAAGCGGGAGCACTAGCTGTGTTGCCACCTGTGTGGGCAGGTGTCGCCATGATCGTCATCGGTGTGGCACTTATTCTGCTGGTCATTCGCTTTATCTCGAATATGCTCAAAGTCTTGTTGGTGGGTAACGTCGAGAAAACCTTCCATAAGGCCATTGGCCGCGGCCCGATCTCAGGCATTTTCTCCGGCCTGCTCATCACCGTAATGGTCCAGTCTTCTTCAACCACCACTTCGCTTGCCGTCCCGCTGGCTGCATCAGGAAAATTCTCCCTCTGGCAGATCTACCCGTTCACCGTTGGCGCCAACGTCGGTACGACGATGACCGCCGTGATTGCAGCATTCGGTTTTTCCGGTGGTGAAGCTACCGCAGCCATGACCGCGGCAGCCGTGCATCTCTTCTACAACATCTTCTCAGCGCTAGTCATCTTCTTGGTCCCATTCCTGCGCCCATTACCAATCATCGGTGCTACCTGGCTTGGAAACCTCGGGGCACAGAACAAACTGTATGTTGTTGCTTGGCTTGCCGGACTGTTCGTAGTGCTCCCAGGACTGATTATCGGCATAACCGCACTGTTATAAGGTAAAGAATCATGACTCCACATTCCGACGA
>JAJUIX010000120.1 GCA_029267455.1 Enteractinococcus sp.
CGCCAATCGGGCCCCATCCGCAAACTCGTTGCCCAGCATCGACTGGCCCCGGCCGACCTCATCCTGCCGGTTTTTGTCAAAGAAGGCGCAGAGCAACCCATCGATATTTCCTCGATGCCCGGGGTCCAACAGCACAGTATGGATTCGCTCAAAGCCGCCGCCCATGACGCCGTGGCCGCCGGGGTGGGTGGCATCATGCTCTTTGGTGTGCCCGAAACCCTCGACGCTCAGGGTTCCGCCGGCGTGGACCCCAACGGCATCCTCAATGTCGCCATCCGTGAGGTTATTGCCGAAGTCGGAGACGACATCGTCGTCATGGCAGACACCTGCCTGGATGAGTTCACCGACCACGGTCACTGCGGCGTACTCGACGACGCCGGTCATGTCGACAATGACGCAACCAACGAGATCTATGCCCGCATGGCCGTTGCCCAGGCAGAAGCCGGCGTT
The DNA here is from genome assembly GCA_029267455.1 of Enteractinococcus sp. Classification (GTDB taxonomy): domain Bacteria; phylum Actinomycetota; class Actinomycetes; order Actinomycetales; family Micrococcaceae; genus Yaniella. The sequence goes on from JAJUIX010000120.1 coordinate 451, forward strand.
CATGTCGTCTCCCCATCGGGCATGATGGACGGGCAAGTCGGGGTCATCCGGGAAGCACTGGATGCAGCCGGTTATCAGCACACCGCGATCCTGGCCTACTCGGCCAAGTACGCCTCGGCCTTTTATGGTCCCTTCCGTGAAGCCGTCGACTCCGCCCTGACCGGGGACCGCAAAACCTACCAGATGGATTCGGCCAATCGCACCGAGGCCATTTTTGAAACCGAACTCGATATTCAAGAAGGCGCCGATATGGTGATGGTCAAACCCGCCATGTCGTACCTGGACATTCTGCGCGACGTCGCCAACATGTCACCGGTGCCCGTGGCCGCGTACCAGATCTCTGGGGAATACGCGATGATTGAGGCCGCCGCCGCCAACGGGTGGATTGAACGCGAACCAGCCATGCTGGAATCGCTGACTGCCATCCGCCGTGCCGGTGCCCAAAACATTTTGACCTACTACGCGACCGAAGCCGCCCGACTACTTGCCTAGGAGACACTTGCATGACCACAAATCAACAAGCCTTTGATACCGCCCGCGCGATCATTCCGGGCGGCGTGAACTCACCGGTGCGCGCCTTCGGCTCCGTCGGTGGGACCCCGGCGGCCATGGTCAAAGCCTCTGGCCCATATCTGACCGATGTCGAAGGCAAAACCTATGTTGACCTGGTCGGTTCATGGGGGCCGATGCTACTGGGTCACAACCACCCGGCTGTCGTCGACGCCGTGCACAAAGCCGTCGACGCCGGCCTATCTTTTGGCACCTCGACCCCGGCTGAAGCACGCCTGGCCGAACTCATCGCCGAGATCATGCCCGTAGAGCGCGTTCGGTTCGTCTCGACCGGCACCGAAGCGACCATGACGGCCATTCGCCTGGCCCGCGGTGCTACCGGTCGCAGCCTGATCATTAAGTTCGCCGGGTGCTATCATGGCCACTCCGACGGGCTGTTGGCCGCAGCCGGTTCTGGTCTGGCCACTCATGCCCTGCCCGATTCAGCTGGCGTACCAGAAGCCATCACCAGCCAGACTCTGGTACTGCCCTATAACGACGAAGAGACGGTCAAACAGGCCTTTGAGAAGTACCCGGACCAGATCGCGGGCATCATCACCGAGTCCGCCCCGGCCAATATGGGCGTGGTGCCACCGAAGCCAGGGTTCAACAAATTCTTGCGGGACATCACCACCAAATACGGTGCCGTATTTATTATGGACGAAGTGCTCACTGGTTTCCGCGCCAGCGCCAAGGGTGGTTGGGGACTGGAACAAGCTGATTGGCAGCCCGATCTCTTCACGTTCGGCAAGGTCATCGGCGGGGGACTGCCCGTGGCTTCTGTCGCTGGTAGTGCAGCCGTGATGGATCTGCTGGCACCCCTAGGGCCCGTGTATCAAGCCGGGACATTATCGGGTAACCCGATCGCGATGGCGGCAGGATATGCCACCTTGTCCAATGCCACCGATGAGGTTTATCAGACGATCGACGAGCGTTCGTCTCAACTGCAAACCATGGTCTCAGATGCGCTGAATGCCGAAGGGGTGAATCACTCGATTCAACACGCCGGGTCGCTCTTTTCGCTGACCTTCGGCACCGCCGATACGCCCGTGATCGACTACGCGACGGCTCAAGCACAAGAAGCATTCCGCTACGGTCCGTTCTTCCACGCGATGCTTGATAGCGGTGTGTACCTGGCACCGTCGGTTTTCGAAGCCTGGTTCATCTCTGCATCCCACGATGACAAGGCCATGAACATCATCGCTGAGGCCCTGCCCGCTGCAGCGAAAGCGGCCGCAGCAGCCACCGCTTAGTTGCGCTGTAGCCCAACATCCGCGGACAGATCGGCACATCGATCCGCCCGCGGATGTTGTCATTTAAAGGCTCCGACTTGGCAAGACACCTGTGTGAAACCTGGTGGTTGTCTGACCGGGCCGATAGAGTCCGCTGAAATTGTCCTAACGCTGTTGTATGCCCACTGACGGGCGCGTATTGTGCCACTTTCCTTCAGGATGACCGCTTTCCACAGCCCCTCATCGACCCAGATCGCGTCGCCGGGAAAGAGGAACCGGTGATCGCCGTGACGTCAGAGAAAAAATGTTGTGCCGGGAGTATGGGAGCCACTCGGGATAGCTTCCAGGTCTGCACCGATGAATTCCCGTTCTGTAAAGACTCCGCTGACGTGCATGGAGCGTTGCACTCCTGCACGATCCTGCTCATGGACATGAACGGGTAGCTCTAGTGCTGGTGACCCATACATGGCTTCGTGATAAAGATTGATGAGTAGCCGTGTCGGGTGCCCCAGGTCAGTGATTTCATCAGTCGCGGCGTCGATGCCTGGGGAGTTATAGATAATGACCGGGCCTTGGTCTGCCAGTAGCACGAACGACCGCACGACTACCTCGTCAAGGAAAGGCAACGGTGCCGTGGGCGTGGCGTAGAGACCAGGCAATAACTCTTGCAGCGCGGTATCGCCTGTCGAAGCAGCTGTGTCCGCCATCATGATCCCCTCGCACCGTTGAAGACAACCGGGGCATTTCCATTCTATGTACCAGGTGTTCAGATCAACAGCGCGTGCCCGGACACAAAAACCGGGGGTCTACCGAGTACTTCGGCAGACCCCCGGTTGTGTTCCCGACGATGCGGTAGTTAGCGGTTAGGCAGCTACGGGTTTTTCTTCACGAACCGGTTGAGCAACCAGTTCGTCGTCTTTCACCGTGACCTGGATGGTATCGCCTTCCTCGACGGCTTCAGCAACCAACAGGTCAGCGATCTGGTCGTCCATCTGACGCTGAATGACGCGGCGCAGCGGACGGGCACCGTAGGCGGGTTCGTAGCCGGCCTGAGCAATCCAATCCCGGGCAGCGTCGTCGACTTCAAGCGTGATGCCCTGGTCAGACAAGCGCTTCTCGGAATCGCGCAGCTGCATGCTCACAATCTGGCGCAACTGTTCGCGGCTAAGCGGATTGAACAACAAGGTGTCGTCGATCCGGTTCAAGAACTCCGGCCGCATGAATTCGCGCAGTCGGCCCATGACCTTCTGCTTGATATCCCGGCGGCTGGATTCGCTGTCCCCGGACGCAAACCCTAATGGGGTGTTCGAGGACATATACTCCGAACCCAGGTTCGAGGTCATAATGACCACTGTGTTGCGGAAGTCCACCGTCCGGCCCTGACCGTCAGTCAGTCGGCCGTCATCCAAAACCTGCAGTAACAGGTTGAAGATATCCGGGTGGGCCTTCTCGATCTCATCCATCAGGATAACCGAGTATGGGCGACGACGAACCTGTTCGGTCAGCTGACCGGCTTCGTCGTAACCGACATAGCCCGGAGGGGCACCGACCAAACGGGAGACCGTGTGGCGCTCGCCGAACTCCGACATATCGAAGCGCACCATGGCGTCTTCGTCATCGAAGAGCGACTCGGCAAGGGCCTTGGCCAGTTCGGTCTTACCGACACCGGTGGGGCCTAAGAAGAGGAAGCTACCGACTGGACGAGATGGATCGGCCATGCCGGTGCGTGAGCGTCGTATCGATTTCGCGATCGCAGTGACTGCCTCATCTTGACCAACCACGCGTTCGTGCAGTTCTTCTTCCAAACGAGCCAGCCGGGATTTTTCGGCCTCGGTCATCCGTGCTGCCGGAATACCGGTAGCACGCGACACCATTTCGGCGATGGCTGCCTCGTCAACAACCGAGTTCGTCTTGGCCGGTTGTGCGGCAACTTCGGCCAGTTGTTGGCTGACCTCCTGCACTTTGTCACGAAGTTCACCGGCGCGCTCGTAGTTTTCAGCATTGACGGCAGAATTCTTCTCTGCCTCCAACTCAGCTAACTTAGAGCGCAAGGCTTCAATCTCCGCGGCGTCCGCAGTTGGGCCGCGCTGCAGTGACAGTCGCGCACCGGCCTGATCGATCAGGTCGATGGCCTTATCCGGTAAGAAGCGGTCCGTGATGTAGCGGTCGGAGAGTTCGACCGCGGCACGCAGCGCCTCATCGGTGTATTTCACCTGGTGGTGCTCAGCGTACCGGTCGGCGAGTCCGTGCAGAATCTGGACGGTATCTTCCACGGATGGTTCACCAACGGTGACCGGCTGGAAGCGACGTTCTAATGCCGAGTCCTTCTCAATGGTGCGGTACTCTTTGAGGGTCGTTGCACCGACCATGTGCAGGTCACCGCGAGCCAGGCGTGGTTTCAGGATGTTTCCAGCGTCCATACCACCGGACTCACCCGAACCACCAGCACCAACAACAGTGTGCAGCTCGTCGATAAATACGATGGTATTGCTGTCTTCGGCAAGCTCTTCAATGGCACCGGTTAGGCGTTCTTCGAAGTCACCGCGGTAGCGGGTACCAGCGATCATCCCGGCAAGATCCAGGCTGATCACTCGGCGACCTTTCAGCTGTGCTGGGACTTTCTCGTCGACGATGGCTTGTGCCAGCCCTTCAACGATCGCGGTCTTACCAACACCTGCTTCACCGATCAATACCGGGTTGTTCTTGGTACGACGGGCCAGGACCTCGATGGTCAGTTCGATCTCTTGTTCACGACCGATAACC
>JAJUIX010000088.1 GCA_029267455.1 Enteractinococcus sp.
ATGGCCCACCGCGGTGAACTACCAGGCGTAACTAAGTCTTCCTGGTAATCTCTTAAACTTCTCAAAACTGGCCAGCGGTCTCCGCTGGCCAGTTTTGTATTTAATGCTAGACGGCACGCGCTTCCAAGACGCGATCCAGAGATGAACAAGCCAGAGAACTCGATGGGTTATCCTTGCCATAGCAGTTGATTAGAGGGAAGGCGGCACTTATGTCAGCGTTGAGCTTCGTGGCCCTCTCTTTGCAGACCACGCACTTGGATCCTGCAACCGTTTGCAAGGCCTCCTACATTAAACTTGTCGACGGCAATATCACACGACTCGATGCCATCCCTATTATCCCTCCCGGTACAGAGCCGGAGGACAGCTCCGATAACCCTCAGGAGGCTACGACCTGGGACGATGCGCTAGCTCAACTCAGAATGATGGTCGGCAAACTCCCGGTTGTCAGTTATTACCGCGACGCAGATAAAGAAATTTTCCAAGCTGCCAGCCGCCGCACCGGAGTGACGCCTCCAACCTTCCAATGGTTAGATTGTCGCGCTTTGGCTCGTGAGCTTCTGCCGGATCTTCCTGAATACCAGCTTTCTACAGTGCTAAAAGCGCTGGATCTCTACAACGACCACGCTGATAGCTCCACCGTGGAACAGACAGCTCATATTGTGCTGCAACTTGCCGAAAGACAAGGCGCTACCACGGTGAGTCAACTGTGGGGCGAGCTCTACGACCAGCCAGATGAGCTCTTAGATTTAGAGGCAACTCTCGAAGGCCTCTCCTCTCCTGAAACCTCAGATGAGGGGATCGACGACGCGGAAGGGACCCCGGCTGCCCCGAGTGCCATAGGTTCTGCAGTCCCGGTTGTCGCAGCTATTTCTGAATCCGGATCGCCAAGCACTGCTGCCTCAAGCAGCGTTTCAACTGCCCAGGACGAACCGGAAGAGGAATCCTCTGTTGAAGCCGCAGGCAGTGACGCACTCAATGATGAGCCTGCAGACGAAGCCGACGAGATACCGGAGGATGAAGAGCCTGTCGAACCCCAGGAGATTCCGGAGGAGGGGCTTGCTGACGAGGCGGAACCGCACACGACGCCCCTAGAAGCTGGGCATGAATCTAGCGCAGAGGCAACGGAGAACGCCGACAATACTGATACTGTCCTCCCGGAAACAGAGACAGAAGCAGAAGACGAAACGCTAGACGATGTTGGCGATTCTACGGCGCAATCTGTCATCGAGAGTGAAAACCTCGAACAACCCGAATTTCTGAAAGTTCCGATCCACGACGAACCTGCAGAAGACGACCTCCACCGCTACGACCACGAACAGACGTCCTCCGAATCTGAGCATCTCGACGACGAGACAGTGAAAGAGGAATCAACTGAGGCTCCGGCAAACCTCGAAGAGCAGCCAACGGAGCCGATTGACACCGAGCTTCTGAACGCCACCGAGCAGAGCGATGAAGAACCACCCGCGCAGACCGCGCCCATTGAAACCATACGGCCCCTCGAGGAATCACACGCTGAGGAGGCACGCGCTCCGGAGCCTTCAAAGGACCCAGAGCTTACTCCAGCAACTGAGCAGACTTCAGCGGTCGCAACGACGCAGTATGTAGAAGTTCCCCCCGCGCAACAACGTGCTAGCGAAGAAAAGACCCCCTCGCCATTCACGGCCGCCCGAATCTTCGGTCTGTTAGGGATGATTGTCTTTGGGGTCCTCACGGTAGTTGGGTTAGTGCTGACCGTCATGGCGACGTTGTTATTCTTTACCTCAAATAATCTGCTACTTGAGACGAAGATCGCTGGCGTTGTGCTTACCGGTGCTATCACATTGCTCAGTCTGCTGATGACGAGTTTGAGTTACCGCAGTTTCCGTCGAAAATAATACGGAAGAGATCCGCGTGGTCTCGCGGAAAAGCCCAGATGTTTGTTGAAATCTCCGCGAGAATAGTTCCACAAAATGGCATGATTGCTGGGAGGAAGCTGAGATTTCGGCGACATTTTGCTTGAAATCGTCTAATTTCCGCGAAATTCCGCAAAAATCGCATCGAAAAGCGCCACAAAGCTTGTCAATGGTGGTAGCTTTTCCAAAAGGAGCCCGGCGAACGTCGGGTTTAAAACAACCCACAGTCCAGGAGGACATATGGCTATGAACCGCAGTGAACTTGTAGCAGCAGTCGCCGAGAAATCCGGCAATTCTGCCACCGCCGTCAATGGTGTGCTGGACGCCGTATTCGAGGTCTTCGCCTCGCAGGTTTCCAAAGGTGAGAAAATCACCATTCCAGGTTGGTTCTCTGTAGAACGCACAAACCGTGCTGCACGTACCGGTCGTAACCCACGGACCGGTGAAGCAATTGAGATTCCAGCCGGCCACGGTGTGAAACTGTCTGCAGGTTCGAAACTGAAGGCTGCCGCCACCGGCGAGAAAAAATAAGCTATAGTTCTCTTCGAAGAACCAAGACGCCCCGGTATTGACCGGGGCGTCTTTTGCTCTTAAGATACATCCGGCCTGTACTCAGAAAAACATGGTTTAATAAGGGCGATTACCCCACAGGATCTATAGCGCAACTGGTGCGCTCGCCCAGGAGAGTACATGTCGGACAACGCTGTGTCGTGGCGCAGCCTTGGCTCCGGTGCTGCTCGTTTATGGCGCGGTTGGGCTGTTGCCGTCCTGGCAGTGGTCTTAGCTGCCGGTGGCCACCAGGCCGCCCATACTCTCATGTACGGGGCCACCGAGCCGATCCCGTGGGAGGTATTAGGTTTTTCAACGGCCCTGACCGCACCGGTCGCCGTCCTGTTGGCAGGCAAGCGTCTGCCAACATGGTCTACCGCGGTGACGACAGTCTTTGGCCAGCTAGCCTTTCATGCGTTGTATTCCCTGCCGTCTGCTGGCACAGCAAGTCATTCCAGTGGGCATCATCAGGGACACCATGCAATGCCTGTGGCGGCTGATGCGGCGTATCTGACGCACGCGGCGGAAAATACCGCAGCCACCGATATCGCTATGTTGGTCGCGCACTTTTTGGCGGCCGCGTTGACCACACTGGTGATCCTGCACGGTGAACGCAGCCTGGTCGCGATTGTCGCCTGGCTGATGCTGGTGCCGGTCAAACTCGTCTTAGCCACCCGTCCGATGAGCATTGCTCGGCCTAAGATAGGCCTTCCCATTGGGCAGGTGTGGATTCCCCATCCGATGAATGTCGCCAAAACGCACTGGACCCGAGGGCCTCCTGTACTAGCGTAGACGTGGCCTACCTGTGGGAGTGGCCCTCCCACGTTCGTTGGAATAACCCAAGCTCACCTTGGGGAGGAAATATGCAAAAAACATTATCCACCCGATTTAGCGTCTGGTTTGTCGTGCTGTTGACCGCTCTAGGTCTCATGCTGGCACCATCGTCAGCCCACGCGCACGATGTGATGGTGGAATCGACCCCAGAAGTGGGCTCCACCGTTGAAACCACACCGGAAGAGGTCCGCTTACAGTTTTCCGGCACCCCGTTGACGGGTCAAGGCCTCACCAACATCATTCGCGTCACTGATACACAAGGCAATCAGTGGCAAGACGGTGAGGTTGCCGTGGAAGGTTACGAGCTCGCCGTCCCGTTGTGTGACGGTCTGCCACAAGGCGACTATAACGTCTCCTACCGCGTGGTCTACTCAGATGGACACACCGGCGAAGAGCAGTTCAGCTTTACTAATGCTGATCCGAATGCGCCAACAGAAGGTGCACCTGAAAACTGTGGCGAAGCCGCAGAAGCAGACACCGCTACAACACCGCAAGACACTGATACAAACGAAGCACAGGACACGTCGAACGCTGAAGCCAACGCCAATGAAAATACTTCAACGTCGATTCCCGGATGGGTCTGGATCGTCGGCGGTGTCGGCGTCATCGTTGTGGCGGCAGTCGTGATCTGGCTGTTGCGCGGTAGCCGCACTGGTCTGGCATCCGATGACTCATCGGACGACTAGATACCTGTGTAGGAACGTATTGATGAAAAAATTTTTGCCCGTCCTGTCGACTGCGGCGCTCACCGGCCTGTTGTTGGCCGGTTGCGCGAGCCAAGAACAAGCCGAACCAGCCGGTGAACACGCCGCTGAAGGCGAATTCTTTGCCGTCGAAGACCCCTGGATTAAAGCCACCGAGGCATCCATGGACACCGCTAGCGATGACACCATGACCGGTGCCTTCGCGCACTTGACCAATGTATCCGGTGAAGATCAGACCATCGTGGGGGCCAGCGCGGAGATGGCCGATGTCGTGGAGCTGCATGAAGTGGTTGATGACGGCGGCGTCAACGTCATGCAGGAAAAAGAAGGTGGTTTCTCGGTCGCAGCTGATGCACGATATGAGCTGAATCCTGGTGAAGACCACATCATGCTCATGGAATTGACCGATGACATTCAGCCCGGCGACGTCGTCGAAATCACGCTTGAGCTAGACAGTGGTGCAAATCAGGCCATCGAGTTTGTTGCCAAAGAATTTGTTGGGGCCCAAGAAAACTACGGTGACCTCGAGCATCACGACGAAGATGCCCCAACAGACGACGGACACTAAGGACGACGATACCCAGTGACCAACACACATAAATCCGCTCACAAACAGCCTGAACAGGGTGTTTCGCGGCGTGGATTGTTGTTGGGCGCCGGGGGAGTGGTCGGCGGAGGCTTGATCGGTGCTGCAACCGGATTTTCTGCGGCATCGATCGGGTCCGCCGCACCCGGTGACCTCCAGGATCCAGTAACCGTCACGCCCGGGATTGCCGATACGCAGGTTACGGTGTCTGAGCCCTACGGCACCGACACGATCCCGTTCTACGGGCCCCGCCAGGCCGGCGTCGATACTCCGTTGCCGGCGCACGGGGTGTTCATCGGACTCAACCTGCACGATGACACGGACGCTGATCGGTTGGAATCCATGATGCGGTTACTGACCGATGACGCCGCCCGGCTCACTCAGGGCCGCGGTGCACTGGCCGACCTCGATGAAGAACTGGCCGCAGCCCCGGCCAGGCTGACCGTGACGTTTGGTTTCGGAACCAAGGTCTTCGACCGCACCAAACCAGAGCTGAAACCATCCTGGCTCAAACCACTACCCGAATATTCAATTGACCAGCTCGATCCGGCATATACCGGCGGCGATATGGTCATCCAAATTCAAGGCGATGACCCACTGTCCGTAGCACACGCCCGACGCATGCTGCTCAAAGACGCCCGCGCTTTTGCCTCGATTGCCTGGATCCAAACCGGCTTCACACATGCCAGAGCGTCACACCCTGACGACGTCACCATGCGAAACCTCTTCGGTCAGGTAGACGGTACCGGCAACCCCGAGCCCGGCTCTGCAGAAGCCGAACGCATCATCTGGGGTGTCGGTGAGGGGGACGGCAAGGGCACCAAAAACCTGCAACCGTGGATCGAAAATGGCACCTCGATGGTCATCCGGCGCATCGCCATGAACGTTGATGAATGGGATGAACTGGACCGGCCGATGCAAGAAGACGTCATCGGGCGAAAACTCGGTTCCGGTGCACCGCTGACCGGTGAACATGAAGACGACGAACCGGACTTCGAGGCCCTGGGGCCGACCGGGTTTCCGGTGATTTCCGATATTTCACATATCCGCCGTGCGCGCACAGCGGACTCCGATGAGGCCATGTTTAGGCGAAGTTTCAACTATGATGAACAACCGACCTCTTCGGGAAATGCGGTGCACGGTCAAACGGGAATTTCGGAATCCGGGTTGGTCTTTGTGGCCTTTCAGTGCGACGTCGACCAGCAATACACGCCCATTCAGGATCGGTTAGCGGAAACTGATCACCTCAACCTGTGGACCA
>JAJUIX010000142.1 GCA_029267455.1 Enteractinococcus sp.
AGCCTTATCGATCGTGCTCCTTGTGGTAGCTGTGTGCGCCATCGTGGGAGTCATCATTGCTGTGGCCGCGTGGCTGAAGGCCAGGGAGCGCGCGTTGCGTGCCGAATCGGTGAATCGGGACCTCTCGGAGCAGTTGTCGCAGGCCTATGAGCTACCCCAGGTGGCCTCGCGGCTGGGTGTGCCGAATCGTGTGGCGCTGGTATATAACCCCTCGAAGGCTGCATCGGATCAAGCGTTGACGTTGGTGTCGCAGGCGTGCGGGTTATTTGGCCTGGACAAGCCGCGATTTTATCAAACCGATCTGGATGATTCTGGGCTCGCGGCAGTCCAGCAGGCGGTGGATGACGGCGCCCAGTTGGTGTTGGTCGCCGGTGGGGACGGCACGGTGCGGGCCGCGGCGAAAGTGTTGGTCAATACGGACGTCCAGATGGCCATTATCCCGACTGGCACCGGCAACTTGCTGGCACGGAACCTCGAGTTACCAATTCATGATGTGCAGGCGTGCACCTATATCGCCTTTAACGGGCAGGTCCGGCCGATCGATGTGATTTCACTGGATATGTTGCACGACGACGGGACTCGTAACGCGTTTATCTCCACCGTAATTGCCGGGGCCGGGTTTGACGCGGAAATCATGCATTCGACGTCGGACCGGCTCAAGGCTGCTGCCGGTTGGCTGGCCTATACCGAAGCTGGCATGCGGAATTTGCGCGGCAAACGACATACGGTCACGGTGTCGACCTCGGATGGTGAGTCGAAACGTTTCCGGGTGCGCTCGGCGATGATTGCCAACTGCGGCATATTGACCGGCGGGCTCAATATGGTGCCCGAGGCTGTCATTGATGACGGGCTGTTAGACGTGGCGCTGCTGGACCCACGAAACCTGGTGGATTGGATTCAGGTCGCCTCGGCCGCCTTGCTGCCGAAACAAAAGAGCCGACGGGTGACGACCTTTGCGGTGCGCAACTGCAAGCTGGAGTTTGACGAACCGCTCGTCGCCCAAATCGATGGAGATCCGATCCCGAGCACCAAAGAGATTGTGGCAAAAACGATCCCACGGTCACTTCGGGTGCGTGTTCCCGCAAACGCCTCGCCCTCCCCGACCGACGCCACGGAGGGCTCGGCAGCTGCCACCGGACTCTAGCGTTCGAGGATGCTGCGCACCCAGGCCCGGCCGCGCTGATACGCCTCGTCGGTGGTATATGAAGGGATGTTGTACGGCACGTGTTCGGCTCGCGGATACGACCCTAGAAAACGCACACCCGGGAACATCCGGTACAGGGCGGCGAGCGCGGCGCTGACGCGCTCATCGGCCAGGTGCCCTTCCAAATCAATTGAGAAGAAGTATTTGCCCAGGTATTCACCGGTGGGGCGAGATTCAATGCGCGACAGGTTCACACCCCGGGTCGAGAACTGGTTCATGATCTGGACCAGCGCTCCCGGCCGGTCTTCGGGCAGGGGTACGACGACGGACGTCTTATCTGAGCCGGTGGGTTCCGGGAGGCTCCCGGCTCGAGCGACCACCACAAAGCGGGTGACGGCGTCCGGGTTATCTTCAATCCCTTCGGCCAGGATGGGGAGATCGAGGCTGCGAGCCAAGTGCGGGGCACATATTGCGGCGTCATAATGCGTCGACTCATCCAGCAGCCCGTGAGCGCCGGCAGCCGTGGAAGCGGCCTGCACGTATGCGGCGTTGGGTATATTGGCTTCGGCCCACAGGCGGACCTGTGCCCAGGCGTGGGTGTGGGTTGCGACGCTGCGCAGTTCGCTGAGCTGACGCGGCCCATCCGGGCGACCCACGAGCATAAAACTGATGGGCACCAGGACCTCACGGATGATGTGCAGCTCATCCCCGGTGGCAATCGCATCGAGGGTGGCTGTGACGCCGCCTTCTACCGAGTTTTCAATCGGGACGACGGCGGCGTCGACTTCATCGAAACGCACTTGGTTCAGTGCGGTAATTACCGAGCCCAGCGGGACGTGCTCCGCTCCTTGTGCTTCGGGAACGCGTTGCAGGGCTGCTTCGGTGAAGGTGCCTTCGGGGCCCAGGTAGGCAAAAGATTTCATGGTTGCCCATCTTACGCCAGGATGAGCGGGCCACGTGCCGGCGAGCCCAGCGGCTTAGCGTACGACCGGGTCGGCACCGGTTTCGGAGACCAGCGGCTTATCGGCTTCGAGCCAGGCCCCGCATCCGCCAGCTACGTTAATCGCCGAGTAGCCGTGCATTTCCATATACGGGGTCGCCCGTGCTGAGCGTCCCCCGGTGCGGCAGATGACGTAATAATCGGTGTCGGGATCGAGCTCTTCGATGCGCAGCGGCAACTGGTCGAGGGGAATATTGATGGCACCTGGGATGTGTCCGGCGTCGAATTCATAGGGATCGCGGACATCTAGGATGTGTGCGTCGTCGGGAACTTCTTCTACGGTCAGGGTTTCAAAGTCACTCATGCCGCCTATGGTAAAGCAGGAAAACGCCGGTCGGCCAGCAAAACGGCACATTTTCGTTCCCATGGCGTATACAGTGAAGGCATGACTGAACACGATGCAATCGCTTCGCTGACCGCTGTCCAATTGCGGGATGCGATCGCCGCCGGTACTTTCACAGCCCGTCAGGTCACTGAACATTACCTTGCCATGATTCGCAAGCATGCCGCTCTGGGTGCTTTCATAACGGTCCATGCCGACGACGCACTAGCTCGTGCCGATGAGCTCGATGCCGCCTATGAGTCCGCCGGCGTGGTTGGTCCACTTCACGGGTTGCCGTCGGCGTTCAAGGACACGGTGCATGTGGCCGGGATGGTCACCACGTTTGGGTCAAAGCTTTTTGTTGATACGCCACCGCAGACCGAAGACGATCCGGTGTCGTTGAATTTCAATACCGCCGGGGTGGTTCAGGTCGGCAAGACGACGCTGCCGGAGTTCGCGTTATCGTGTCACTCAGATAACGTGATTGCTGAATCTGCTCGCAACCCGCGAAATCCGGAACTCACCGCAGGCGGTTCATCAGGTGGTGCGGCCGCGGCCGTTGCCGCAGGTATGCTGCCCGTGGCACCGGGCTCGGATGGCGGCGGATCTATTCGTATCCCGGCTGCAGCCACCGGGATTGTCGGATTGAAGCCAGGCCGCGGGACAATTCCCACCGATGAGCAGCGCGATGATGTGACCAATTTATCGGTCACCGGTCCCCTCGCCCAAACCGTTGAGGATGCCGCCATGCTCATGGATGCGCTCGTGGATCCGACGCAGCAAAACGGCCGTTACCTCACCGCCGCCAGAAACGGCCGGGAATCTGCCGGTGAGTTACGCATCGGCTACACCACGGCCTCCCCGTTCCAACCGGATTTGGATATCACCCTGTCGCAGTCCGCCGTTCAGGCCCTGACCCTTGCGGTCACCCTGTTGAGTCGCGATGGCTTGTCGGTCGAGGAGATGGACTTTTCGTATCTTCCCGACTATCACCAAAACTTCCAGACCGTGTGGACCCAGGGGCTTACCAGGATGCCATTGCCCGAAGGCGCCGAAGACCACATGGAAGCCCTGGCCCGAGACTTTATACGACAGGCACGGCAACGCACGCAAACCCAATACGAGGATGCGGTGGCCGCGCTCACCGAGTGGGCCAACGATACGCGCAGAATCTTTGGGGCCTACGACGTCGTCGTCACTCCCGTCCTGGCATTTACCCCGCCACCGGTGGGCACGTTTTCTGCCATGGAAGCCCAAGACGACTATGAGTATCAGTGCAAGTTCACCCCGTATACCTCGATGATCAACGTCTTGGGACTGCCCGCGATCTCGATTCCCGTCAAAGAGGATGAGAACGGCATGTCGTGGTCGATTCAGGCGGTCGGTCGTGCAGGCACCGAGGATAAGCTCTTGCGCCTTGGGGCTCGTCTTGAGGCGCTCGTTGCCGGTGAGCACAAGCCGGCAGAGGAAAACTCCTCGCGCAGCTGAGGCTGTGTGCGGCGTCATCGTGGGAACGGACAGGGCTCACTACACTGAGAGATATGTCTGAAACTCCAATTTCCCCGCAAACTCAAGAATTAAGTGTCATCGACGATGGCATGAACTTCCACACTCGTAAATGGGTCAAGCCCCAGGATCTCAACGCCAATGGCACCCTCTTCGGTGGCGCGCTACTACGCTGGGTCGACGAAGAGGCCGCGATTTACGCGATGCTGCAGATGGGCAACCATCGTGCCGTGACCAAGAAGATCTCGGAAATCAATTTCGTGTCCTCGGCAGTGGAGGGCGACATGATCGAGATGGGCCTGAAAGCCACCCGTTTTGGTCGCACCTCGCTGACGATGCGCGCC
>JAJUIX010000094.1 GCA_029267455.1 Enteractinococcus sp.
AAGAATGGCTTGCACCTCCTCGTCTTCACCGCATTCGGCGACCGTGTCGGCCGGAATGATTTCTACCGAAGAGTCCACGACCTCGTTGGCTTCCGTGTCATATTCAAGGCTCATCAGCCCCAGACCATCCATGTACTGGCCGGAGGCAACGGCCGAAATCTCGTTGCCGTCTTCACCTTGTTGGAACAGGTAGGGCACGTGGATGTCGCCACCCATGAACCCGTCGACGTAGTCGGTATCCATGTGCGGGAAGTAGCGTGCGACGTCGTCGTGCATCGCGGCAATCACAATGTCGGCTTCGTCGTGTTCTTTGAGCTGTCTGGCGGTCTTATTCATGGCCTCAACGGGCTCATTGAAGGTCAAATCTGCGGTGTGGACAGGGTTGAGTTTTGCCGGCACGTCTTGTCCAATGCCACCTATGAAGGCTACACGGACCTCTGATGCTGGCGCGGTCCACACGACGTAGTCGCCGATGATATCCTCTGCGCCAGCGACGTTTGCCGCCACGTGTTCAAAATTCGGGGCAACATATGGGCCTGCGCCATTGATACGGTCACGTAGGTCGTCTACACCCCAGTCAAGTTCGTGGTTGCCCAGGGTCGACCCTGCCGGTTCAAGAGCGTTCATCACCTCGATAGTGGGGTTCTCATGCAGCAGACCCGGCATGAAGGGGCTGGCACCGATTTGGTCGCCCACCAGCCATAAGGTGGAATCCGGGTTCTGTTCTCGGGCATTTTGGAGATAGCAGGACATGGCGGGGCCGCCGGCTTCGGTGACCACACCGTCGCTGTTGGTGACCTGTTCGATGTGGCCGTGCACATCGGTGAGCGTATAGAGATCGAGCTCGACGATGTTCTCATCGTCGTCAATCGTAGTGGCAAATGCTGGTGCCACCGGAGTGGAAACCAGCACTGCGGCGGCAAAGATCGCCGTATGACGCAGGGTGTTCATCAGTACCTTTCAACGAGCCCTCCAGACAATACGCATGAGAGGGTTTGCGTGAGTGATGCTGGCCATCGGTTGGGCGATGACCCTTTGATGAATCTGTCTGATGGAAGTAACCCGAAAGTGGCGTGGCAGCCAATGGAAGGTAAAGATTACACAGTCCGGCCCGGGCACACACTGCAGATGACAGGTGTGCCCGGGCCGGGCAGTTTCTGGCTTGAAAGGGGTGGTTAGCGGGTGCGCTCGATTTCGTCTTTATCGAGGTCAGTCAGTGACCGGTACTTTGTTTCTGGGCTGAGCGCCAAGAAAATCAAGGTGACCACCGAGGCCGCTGCCAAGTAGTAGCCCACATAGGAAACATCAAAGGCCCCCATCAGCCACGTAGCAATGAATGGAGTCAGGGCTGCACCGATGATGGACGAAACGTTATAGGCGATACCGGAACCGGTGTATCGGGTTTCGGTTGGGAACAGTTCAGGCAGGATCGCTGACATCGGACCGAAGGTCAGCCCCATGAGGGTCATGCCCACGATCATGAACAGCACCATGCGAATGGTGTTCAACGAGCCATCAGCGTTGACGATGATGTCGGCGTCGAGCCACCAACCGAACAGCAGCCCAAAGACCACCATGAGTGCAGTAATGGTCAACATGGTTGGTTGCCGACCGAACTTATCGGCCAGCCGGCCCGAGACGGGTACGAATGCTGCGAAGAACAGAATGGAAATCAGCTGGATGACCAAGAAGTCGTTATAGGAGGTACCCAGTCCACCGGCGTCGGGATTACCGATGGCGTACGAAAGGATCCAGGTCGTCATCAAGTAGAACAACACGTAGGTTGCATACATGATGAAAGTTCCCAGGACCAGTTGCCACCAGTTCTTCACGAACACATCTTTCAAAGGGGCTTTGACACGCTGGTCACGTGCGACAGCCTGCTTGAAGACCGGTGTTTCTTCCAGAGAAATACGAACCCACAGACCAATGGCCACCATCACGATCGAGGCTAGGAACGGAATACGCCATACCCAGTCGATAAAGACGTGGTCAGCACCGTGGGCGGCAGAGTCGTAACCGAATGCCAGGGTCAAGATGAGGAAGAACCCGTTGGCCAATAAGAAACCAAACGGGGCACCCAGCTGTGGCCACATCGCAGCCGAAGCACGTTTGCCGGGTTTAGCAGTCTCGGTAACCAACAGTGCAGCGCCCGACCACTCACCGCCGAGTCCCAGGCCCTGACAGAACCGCATCAAGGTCAACATCGCCGGGGCCCACAGACCGATCTGGAAATATGTCGGCAGCAGGCCGATGATGAAGGTAGCGATCCCCATGGTCAAAAGAGCCCCGATCAGGGTCGCTTTGCGTCCAACCCGGTCACCCATGTGACCGAAGATCACCGAGCCGAGCGGACGGGCAACAAAAGCGGCACCGAAGGTAGCCATGGAGGCAAGCAGTGCGATTTGCGCGTCATCACCCGGGAAGAAAATTAATGGGAAGACGGAGACCGCCGCGGTCGCGTAAATATAGAAATCATAGAATTCGATGGTGGTACCTACGAGTGAGGCCAAGATGATCTTCCACCGGGCCACGCCCAGGTCGGCATCTTGAACACCATGCGAAGTCGGTGCGTGTTGCGTTGACATCAGATGAACCTTCGTTGTGATAGAAACAGTGCAGGTGACGTCCCGTTAATTGGACGCCACCTGGAAAACCACCTCAGTGTATATAGGTGGCATCGTGTCGGATGAAATCCTACGGATTATTACCCTTCGATTGTGGCTAAAGCTGCTCCGGCATTGACGGTTGAGCCCGGTTCTGCCGCCAGTTCAGTCACGGTGCCGGCTTTGTGAGCAGTGATGGGCTGTTCCATCTTCATGGCTTCCAGCACCAAGATCAGGTCGCCTTCGACTACTTCATCGCCAACTTCGACACCCAACTTAACAATTGTACCTTGCATGGGTGAGGTCACAGTATCCCCAGAAGTGCCCGCTGCTGAGGCACCCGAGATTTTCGTCGCGGTGCGGGTGGGACGGCGACGCTGTGGTTTGGCATCCACAGCGGCAATACCCGCAAGAGTGTCAGGCAGGGTCACTTCAACGCGTTTGCCGTTGACCTCAACGGTCACCACGCGACGTTCGGAGTCACTGTCTTCATGTATTCCTGCTACCACAGATTGCGGTTGCAGTTCGTTAATGAAGTCGGTTTCAATCCACCGGGTGTGGACGGTAAAAGGTCCTTCGGCCGGAATTCTTTGGCCTGGCTGATCCAGTTCGGGGGCGAAATTCGGATCTTGGATGATCGTGCGGTGGAAGGGCAAGACGGTGGCCAAACCGGCTATGCGCATTTCATGCAGTGCTCGCTGTGACCGTTGGAGCGCTTCTTTCCGATCTCGACCAGTCACAATAAGTTTGGCGACCATGGAGTCGAAGGCTCCGGAAATCGTTTCGCCTTCTTCCACCCCGGTATCAATACGTACCCCCGGGCCACCCGGTAAACGCATTTTGGTGATGGTGCCCGGTGCGGGCATGAAATTTTGTCCGGGATCTTCTGCGGTGATTCGGAACTCGAAAGAATGTCCGTGGATCGCTGGGTGCTCATAGCCTAGAGGCTCACCGCGAGCTATGCGGAACTGCTCACGCACCAAATCGATACCGGTCACTTCTTCCGAAACCGTGTGTTCGACCTGCAAGCGCGTATTGACTTCCAGAAATGAGATCGTGCCGTCTTGGCCAATCAGAAATTCGCACGTTCCGGCGCCAACGTAGCCAGCTTCTTTTAGCAGTGCTACGGAGGCATCATAGAGTTGCTGTTCTTGCTCGGCCGTCAAATACGGTGCCGGGGCTTCTTCCACCAGTTTCTGGTTGCGACGCTGCAGTGAGCAATCACGAGTCGACACCACCACGACGTTGCCATCTTTGTCTGCCAGACACTGCGTTTCCAGGTGGCGTGGGGCATCGAGGAATCGTTCTACGAAACACTCACCGCGACCGAAGGCCGCGGTTGCCTCCCGCACCGCGGACTCATATGCGTCAGGAATCTCGGAACGCTGTCGAACGACTTTGATACCGCGTCCACCACCACCGTGGGCCGCTTTGATCGCCAAGGGTAGTCCGTGCTCATCTGCGAAATCGACAACTTCTTGAGCAGATTCCACCGGATCCGCAGTACCGGGTGCAAGGGGCGCCCCGACCTTATACGCAATGTGACGGGCGGCGACTTTGTCACCGAGGGCATGAATTGCTGCAGGCGGCGGACCGATCCAGACCAGTCCGGCATCGAGTACCGCTTGGGCGAAATCTGCATTTTCTGCTAGGAAACCGTAACCGGGGTGAATGGCGTCTGCGCCGGAATCTTTAGCGGCCCGCAGTACCTTTTCGACGGAAAGATACGTATCAGCAACCGTATCGCCATTGAGGGAGAACGCGTGATCTGCCAGTCGAACATGCATTGCGTTGCGATCCGGGTTTGCGTAGATGGCTACAGCTTCTAGTCCTTCATCCTGGGCGGCGCGAATAATGCGGACCGCGATCTCACCTCGATTGGCGATCAAAACCTTCGAAAACGAGCGGTAGATCATCGAGGATGACGCGCTGGTCATGGACATAGAAACAATTCTCCTTGGTTGGAACGCTCCGCAGAATTGGCGCACGATGCGAGGACCGAATCGTAGCCATCTCAAGAAGCTTAGGACGAATCCGTGGAAACCATACAGAATGACGCACCGAGTGAGTCAAAAATCCCGAATTTCTTGTAGAAACCCTACAAAAATGTGGTCTATTCGTGCGTATCCCACAGTTGCGTGAGACGCACGTCGAGGCGTTCGAGAAGTTCACGCACAGCGCGCAATGATAATCCCAACACCGCATTTGGGTCACCGTTAACGGCCGAAACCATCGTGGCACCGTATCCTTCGAGCGTGAAACCACCGGCTACACCAAGTGGCTCGCCCGTAGCAACGTAGTCGTCAATGACCGCATCACTGACGTTTGCGAATGTCACCGTGGCACTGACGGTTTCTTGTAGAACGCGCTGGCTCTGACCGGCAAGCATCGCAATGACACAGTGACCGGTGTGTAGTGTTCCGGTCTTACCGCGTTGATTACGCCAGCGTTCACGAGCGATCTGGGGTCGATGGGGTTTACCGAAGGGTTGCCCTTCGAGTTCAAAGACTGAATCTGCGGCAAGGATGTAGGTGGCTTCTGTTACGCGCTGTTCAGTCATGAGCCTGTCAGCGACCGCATGAGCTTTAGCCGTCGCTAATGCCTGAGCTTGGACACGAGGTTTCGAAATCTCTGTCACCAGTGCCGCCTCATCGATGTCGGCCGGTACTTGAGTGAAGGGAATGCCAGCTCGCTCAAGGATCGCAGCACGTGCCGCCGAGGCTGAGCCTAACACGATACGGGTGGTCATCGCAGTGCCTTTTCTAACGTCTCAAGCCCCATCGAGCCGAGCTCTAGTGCGCGGGTGTGGAACGTTTTTAGATCAAAATCAGGGGCTGTTTCGTGTGCCGCGCGGATCTGTTGCCAGATACGCTTTCCAACTGCATAGCTTGGTGCTTGGCCAGGCCACCCCAAGTAACGAGTAAATTCGAAATCCAATACTCCGGGAGTCTCATGCAAATGTTCTTGAAGGAAAGCGAAACCGGTCTCAGCGTCCCAGACTTTGCCACCCCAAGCTTCAGGGGCTGTGAAACCGCAATGTACGCCGATGTCGAATACGACCCGCGCCGCCCGCATCCGTTGGGCATCCAGCATTCCGAGATAGTCGCCCGGGTCATCTAGGTAG
>JAJUIX010000082.1 GCA_029267455.1 Enteractinococcus sp.
GGTACCTCAAACGGCGGGTGCTCACCCCACTCCGCTTGGGCGTGCTCGTAGCTGTCGCGGCCCATAACCATTGCCCCGAGCCGCTGCATCTCTTCGCTCAGGATGTCGCTGGCCTGAATATGTTCCCGACTTGTACCGTTGTGCGCGAACCAATCGTGTAATGGTTCGCCACCGTGTCCGAGGGGGTGCAGTGGGCTGGGGGTTGGACCGGTGTAGTAGCCGTCAAGTGAAAGGCTCAGACTTGCATACACGGTCATACTCGCCCTTTCTCAGCGGTGTATTTCAAATGGGTTGCGCGCCGATTCAATCACACATGCTTGCAGCGCCCCACCATGAATCTTTATGCCGGTATGTGGCACATTGGCCTGAGCGCGGAAGGTTTGCAGCATTTCCTCCTCAAGAATCATGCGTCGGGTGCTTTCTGTTCCGTTTCAATCACCACTTCTTTGCCGTCGTCGATGGCGACGGTCTTTCGCCCCTCGAATGCTTGAGGCGTCATTTCGACGTCGTAAATACCGTTCTGGGTTACAACTCCGTGGACGACGCGCATGCTATACGTCGGCCCACCCTGATCAAAGATGCCGAATCCTGGTCCAATCGTCACCGGGACCACCAAAAACCGGTACAGGTCGACCATGCCTTCCTGATGCAGCGTGCGGGCCAATTGAATACTGCCGTGGACCTGAAGTTCTTTGGAATCCGAGACACCCTTGAGTCGGGCAATCTCGTCGAGGAAATCATCTCCGAGCACGGTCGTGGTCTCAGCCCACGCATCACCGACCGGTGACGAGATCACCACGTATTTTTGATTGTTATTGATCAGCCCGGAGACTGGATCATCGGGATCCGTGATCTTAGGCCAGTACGAAGCAAACGTATCGTACGTGTACCGTCCCAAGAGCAGCGCACCGCAGTTATCAAACCACCGTGATACCGCTTGGCCACAGCCTTCATCCCAGACAGACATGAGCCAGCCACCATTGGTGAAGCTGCCTCGTGTATCTTCATCCGGGCCACCGGGTGCTTGACTTACTCCATCAAGACTCATGAAAAGATTGACGCTCAGCAGCATGGTGGAAGCTCCTTCCAAGGGGAGCGAGGAAGATTCAGTGGCACCATCATAGGAATCACTTCCCGAAAACACCATGCAGCTGCGGAACGCACAGCCCTGCCCGGTCAGGGTGCTCACGACGCGTGGCAATCATGAGAACAATGCACAACGGTGTGACCAGGGGGTTCTCGTGCACATTTTCGTTGTCTTGTGTCGACGAAACGCTGTGGGTTAGCGTCAGGCCCATGGGACGGATTGTTTACGAAACAGCGACAAGTTTCGACGGGTATCTTGCCGACGAGCAGCATTCCCTTGACTGGTTATTTGCCGTCCCCGGCGGTGAAGATCCACAGCTGGCGCCCCCGAAGGCCGCGGTGCAAGTGATGGGATCTACGACGTATGAGTGGGTGCTGCGTGAACTCGGCGGGCTTGAAAATATGAACGTGTGGAACGAAGCGATGCCTTCGACCGTCGTCGTCTTTACTACCCGCCAACTGGCTGCTCCGGAAGGCGCCGATGTGCAATTCTTTTCCGGGGACGTAGCAGACGCGCTCCCGAAACTCCAAGAATTAGCAGGCGATGGCATCATCTGGGTGGTCGGCGGTGGAGGTATCGCATCGCAATTTATCGCTGCCAGGGCGCTAGATGAAATGGTTTTTAGCGTCGCCCCGGTGGCGCTTGGGGCAGGTGCGCCGCTGCTGACTCACCGTTTGGAGTCCGATCAGGCCACTTTGGTGAAAGTACAGCAAGTCGGTCAGTTTGCCCGCCTGACCTATGAGCTCTCCTATCCCGAGGAATAATCTCACGTTCCTCGATATCGTAGGAAGGGTGGGGAGGAGCCTATGCGTCTGAAACTGGATCTGCATGATATTTACAATAAGAACCGCGATCTCGATCGAGCACTACACGACATCATCGCTGAGGCCGAAGCAACACGCGCTAAGAAAGTTGAGATCATTCCGGGCAAGGGCAGTGGCGCATTAAAGAAACGAGCCCTGCGCTTTCTGGAACGAAAAGACATTAAACCCCGCTACCATCGCATCGAAAAGGACAGCAAAAATCACGGCCGACTCTTCGTGCATTTCAAACACTGACCTTCATCGATTCCCTGAAATTTGAGCGCCTTCTAACGTGTGACCGGGACACGCTACGACGTCATTGCTTTCGTCTTGCTATCACAGCGACAATAGAGCGATGAGCGTGCCATACCGATCGTCACAAATGGGCTGGTCATCCCATGGAAGCTGAAAATATACTGCGACTCCTGTTGGACTTATTAGGAACCTTCGCGTTCGCGCTCAACGGAGCCTTCACCGCCGCCCGGGTAGCGCGCTTGGATATCGTCGGGGTCATTACCCTCGGAATGATCACCGCACTGGGTGGCGGCATTATTCGAGACGTGTTGTTAGATGACGTACCACCAGCTACGTTCCGAGACTGGCGATATCTAGCGGTTGCGGCCGGTGGTGCACTGATCGCTTTCATATTTCATAAATACCTCGGCAGGCTGACCGGACCGATTGAATTATTGGATGCCGTCGGGCTGAGTGTTTTCGCTGTGACCGGCGCAAGTAAAGCCATGGAGTTTGGGCTCGGTCCTGTGCAAGCGATCATTCTTGGCACCATTACCGGAGTCGGTGGTGGCACTCTTCGAGATGCATTGGTTGGCAAAATACCCTCCGTCATGAGTGAAGGGCTCTATGCGATACCCGCACTCTTGGCGGCCTCCATCACCGTGTTTGCACTACTCGCCGACGTTTACGGTCTCACGGCCGCGATCATTGCGGCCACGGTTTGCTGGCTTGTGCGCGTCATCGGTATTTATTTCAAGCTCAACGCACCTCACCCACCCGGCACGAAGAATAGCACCGCCGAATAAGTGGCCCACTCGGATCTCACCTAGATAACGAACTGATCACAAAACTGTAACGAATTTATAACGGCATCCGGATGATGCGCCCTCCAAGTTCACCGCCCCGCATCCGCGATATCTTGCGGCGATGCGTCGAAGTTCACTGCCGCCTTTTCGGCGTTCTTGGACCCTTGATCGTTCTGTGGGCCGGTTGCCAAGCGCTCGCAGTTCGCTATTCTGGAACCCATGCTTCATTCCGCTAATGAAAATGATCATTCCGGCTTCGCTATCAATCTGCGGAGGCCGACCCTGTCCGATGGGGCAGGACTGTGGCATCTGACACGCGATACAGGGGTCCTGGATGTCAATTCTTCGTATCAGTACTTACTGTGGTGCCGTGACTTTGCCGAGACAAGCGTCGTTGGTGTCACAGAAGAGCAGCAACTGATGGGATTTGTCACCGGCTTCTTGCGCCCAGACGAACCCACCACCCTGATGGTCTGGCAGGTTGCCGTCGACCGAGCAGCTCGTGGCCGCGGCCTAGCAAGTCGCATGTTGGATTACCTGGTGGAAACCACCGGAGTAAAACACCTTGAAACCACCGTGACCGACGATAATGCCGCTTCACAGCAACTCTTTGCCTCGTTAGCGCAGCGTCACGAAGCAGAGCACAACGTCACTCCACTCTTCACCCCCGAGATGTACCCGGATGAGCACGAAACCGAGTATCTGCATCGCATAGGCCCGCTCGTGCCAGAACTCGTACGACAACGTCGCCGGAAAACTCCTCAGCTGACAGTCGTGAACTAAGTTTCTGTAATTTTTCAATGTTGTTGCGCAGCAGCGCTGTGCCAAAAACGTTTATCAACCCCAGAAAGGAATCCGCATTGGATACCACCATTTTCGAAACCACAGAATCACAGGTGCGCAGCTACTGCCGCAGCTGGCCAACCGTCTTCACCAAAGCTTCCGGCTCCATCCTGACGGATGAACAAGGCCGAGAATACATCGACTTCTTCGCCGGCGCCGGAGCCCTCAACTACGGCCACAACAACCCAGAACTGCGCACCGAACTGCTGGAATACCTCAGCTCCGATGGGCTGGTGCACTCCCTGGATAAGATGACCCCGGCCAAGCGCGAATTCTTACAGGCATTCAAAGACATCATCCTGGATCCACGCGACCTTGACTACAAAGTCATGTTCCCTGGACCAACCGGAACCAACACCGTCGAGACCGCGCTGAAGCTGGCCCGAAAAGTCACCGGTCGTCAGCACATCCTGTCTTTTACCAATGCATTCCACGGCATGACCCTCGGCTCACTGTCGGTCACCGGGAACTCGATGAAGCGCCAGGGGGCCGGCATGCCCCTGACGAACAGCTCCAAGATCCCATACGATGACTACTTTGACGGCGAGACCCCAGACTTCCTGTGGCTGGAACGCGTTCTGGAGGACTCCGGGTCGGGCGTCGATAAACCAGCCGCGATCATCGTCGAAACGGTCCAGGGTGAAGGTGGCCTCAACGCTGCACGCGCCGCCTGGCTCCGCGGTCTGCGCGAGTTGACAGAACGCCACGACATCCTGCTGATTGTTGACGACGTGCAGGCAGGCTGTGGTCGTACCGGAACGTTCTTCAGCTTCGAAGAAGCCGGCATCAAACCCGATATCGTGTGCCTGTCCAAATCCATCTCCGGGTACGGTCTGCCCATGGCGCTGACCCTGTTTACCCCTGAACTTGATGTGTGGACACCGGGTGAGCACAACGGCACCTTCCGCGGGAATAACCCGGCATTCGTGACCGGTACTGCGGCGCTGCGTCGTTACTGGGCTGATGACTCTTTCCAGAACGGACACCTGGCCAAGGTCATCGACATGGTACAAGACGCCCTGACCAAGATCGCCATCGAGGTCGAAGGGACCAGTGTCAAAGGTCGCGGCCTGTTGACCGGTCTGCGCTTTGACGATGTGGAACTTGCAGGCAAGATCGCAGCCATGGGCTTCGAAAAGGGTTTGCTGATGGAAACCTCCGGCCCCGAAGACGAAGTGCTGAAACTGATGCCAGCGCTGAACATCGACCTGGTGGTACTAGAACGCGGACTGAATATCCTTGCCGATTGCGTCAGCGAAGTGACCGGCCAAGACATCACCTTGGTATTTGGCCAACCAGCCAAAGCCAACGCCTAAGAGAGGAACACCGTTGATCGTAACCAATTTAGAAGACCTCAATGACACCGAACGTGACGTGAAGGCTGAGACCTGGCGTTCGCGCCGGATCGTGCTGGCCCGCGAGGGCGTGGGTTTTTCGATGCACGACACCGTGATCTATGCCGGTACCACCTCAACGTTCCACTACGAAAACCACATTGAGGCCGTGTACTGCGTCCAGGGGCAAGGCACCCTCACCAATGAGGAAACTGGTGAAGTGCACGAGCTGCGAGATGGCACGCTTTATCTGCTGGATGGCCATGAAAAACATACCGTGCGTGCGCAGACCGAACTGCGCATGGCGTGCGTGTTCAACCCACCGGTCACCGGGCGCGAAACCCACGACGCATCGGGTGTCTACCCGCTCGTGACTGAAGAGGGCGCTGACCGCAAGGTCCCCACCGGTGCTCGGGTTGGTGAAGAATCCAAGATTGCCAGCCAGGCGGTCGAGTCTGCAACGACTGTCTAACGTTTAGTCAACCCCGAAGCCTGACGGCGGGTGTCGTACTCCAACGGTGCGGCACCCGCCGTCATTTGTGCCAGCTCACACCACTCTAGGGTCTAGACTTGGAAGCTGTTTTGGCTGGAATGACGCCTCTTATCACTGCAACCGAAGAAAAGAACAGGGCAGATATGTCACGATCCATAAAAATCGGAATTGCTGCGGCCTCGATCGCCGGCCTAGCGCTGACTGGTTGTTCCGCCAGCGCATCCGATGTCCCCGCATTTGACGATATCGAGGAGGCGATGTGGGAGTCCATGGCTGCCTCTGATGCCATGGCAATGACTGCTGTGCTGCCGGAAGCTATGGCCAGTGACGCAGCGATCATCGAAGACATGCTCGGTGGAGATCTCACCGATCTGCAAATCTATGGGTCGTTGAATGA
>JAJUIX010000199.1 GCA_029267455.1 Enteractinococcus sp.
ACCGTTGGGTCACGGCACCACCTATGATCGGCAAGCGAAGCAGCAGAACCCTGACAATAAACTCGGCTGCCCGCTCGGAAAGGGGCTCTAAGGCATGCAGCCGATCTGGAAACATACTGAGAATTTCACCGGTGGCCGCGACGGGACGCCCGTAGACCGCATCGTGATCCATTACATCGTTGGCACCCTGGCCGCCGCAGATGCTACGTTTGCCAATCCGTCATCCGGGGTGAGCGCCCACTACGGTATCGGTGAGGGCGCGCTGCACCAGTACGTCAGTGAGATGAATACGGCCTGGCACGCTGGAGATTTCCCGATGAACCAGCGCAGCATTGGGATCGAACATTCCGCTGATGTCGATCGGGCCCCGTCCACGTCAACCTATGATATTTCCGTGGAGCTGTGCACCAGAATCTGTCGGGACTATGATTTGGACCCGCAGACCCAAATCATCGGGCACAGTGCCGTGGTCGCCACCGCGTGCCCAGGCACCGTGAATCTCCAGCGCATCCGCGATGCCGTCGCAGCACGGTTATAACGCCGCGGATCGGCTACTAGTAGCTGGTGGTTTCGGTTTCGGAACTGGTCCATTTGGCGGCCAGCTCTTCGGCTGCCCGTGCCAGCAGTGCCACATCGGCACCGACGTTGACGAAGTCAGCTCCGGCGTCCACATAGTCTTGGGCTTGCTCCGGATTGAAAGCATTGACCCCGGCGAATAAACCGGCATCCTTGGCCTTGGCGATCACGGTCTTGGCCGCTTTGACCACTTCGGGGTGGGTTTGCTGGCCCAAGTAGCCCATGGATGCCGACAGGTCAGACGGACCAATAAAAATCCCGTCGATCCCGTCGACCGCCAAAATCTCGTCAAGGTGTTCGAGGGCCTCGGCGGTTTCGATTTGGATGGTCAGGGTAATGGTTTCGCGCGCCGTGGTGAGGTAGTTGGGGTAGCGTCCCCACGCCCCTGAACGGGCCAGGGCCGAGCCAATACCGCGTACACCTTCGGGCGGATAGGCCACCGCGGCGGCGGCCTTGCGCGCGTCGTCGGGAGTGAAAATCATCGGCACCAGCAATGATTGGGCGCCCAGATCCAAGTACTGTTTGATCAGCGTCGTGTTATTTTCTGGGATCCGCACCATCGGGATGGGGTCGTAGCCGGCGATGGCGCGCAGCTGATCTTGCACGGATTCTAAGCTCAGCGGGGAGTGTTCGGCGTCGATGAGCAGGTAGTCCATCCCTGCGCCGGCAACAATTTCGGCGATGCCGGCGTCCCCGGAGGATAAGAACATGCCTGCGGCCGGGCGGTTGCGACGGGACTTCGCCTCGTCGGTGAACAGGGTTTTAAATGACGGACGTGGGGTCAAAGCCATAGGGGAATCCTTTGTGAAACGGTGGGTTACTCGAACTGGATGGAGATGGTGCCCAGCGGACCGAAGTCAGCGAAGACCGTATCGCCCTCGTAGACCCACATGTAGCGGGTAAAGGACCCGGCCAGGATGATTTCGCCGGCTTCCAAGTAGTCGTCGTGACCGGCCAGGCGGTTTGCCAGCCAGTGCACACCGTTTGCGGGGTGGCCCAGAATCCCTGCGGATAGTCCGGTTTCGATGATTTCCTGGTTGCGGTAGAGCGCGCCACCAACCCAGCGTAGATCGATATCCTCGGGTTTGACCGGGCTGCCGCCGAGCACCATGGCACCCAGGGCTGCGTTATCGGAAATGGTGTCGACAATCGTGCGACCTTCCATTTCGATGTGCGCGTCCAGCACCTCGAGCGCCGGGGTGACATACTCGGTTGCGCGCAGCACGTCGAAGATGTTGACGTTGGGGCCGCGCAGGTCGTCCTTCAGCACGAACGCCAGCTCAATTTCGATGCGCGGGTGGGTGTATTGTTTCCACTCGAACACGTGCCCCGACTCGAAGACCTGATCGTCAAAAATCACACCGTAGTCTGGCTCATCGATACCGGTGGCATCCTGCATGGCCTTGGAGGTCAACCCGATCTTGTGGCCGACTTTGCGGCGACCCGTTTCGATCTGGCGATCTGCCCAGATTTTTTGGATGGCGTAGGAATCCTCGATGACCATCTCGGGATAGCGTTTGGTCAACAGGGGGACCGGTTTGCGGTCAATATTCGCCTGGTGTAGCTCGTCAGCGATTTTGACGTGGGTTTCGTGGTCTAACATCCGACTCCTTTGGGTAGAAAAGCCTGCATTAATCGTATACGAAACCGCTCGAGGGGTACCGGATGTTGCCTTGTGCGCTAGCGCCCGGTCACTTGGCGCAGCGAGCCGTCGATCCGCTCGGTCCAGCCGCGTTCGTCCAGATGCTCCAACAGCGGGATGAGGGTGCGCCGGGTCGTTCCCAACGCCTGCCGAGCCTCAGCAGCGGTGAAAGGTTGTTCAAGCCGGACCAATTGCCGCATCGCTAACGCCGGAGCTTTGGGCCCCAGCACGATATTGTCCTGCAGGCGCACCAGACGTTGCTGCTGAGCGGCAGCCGCGAGTTCTTTTTCGCCCAGCCCGAGTTCTTCGAGTTCATGGGCGGTCGGTGCGGTAAATGGGTCATCGGTAAGCCGCTGTTCTAGGGTGGCGATCGCTTGCTCTGCCGCCCCCAGTGTCGGTTGCAAGTTTGGATCCGAAACCCGTCCGGCGGCCTGCGCCAATCCGGCTTCGGCCACCACCATGGGAAGCAGAGTCGCCTCGGGCAGGGCTAATACATTGACCGCAGCCTGCTGGGTGATGCCACCGGCACTGGGATCTTTCGCGTAGTGCTCGGTCACGGCGTCTTTCAGCTGCTTGGTCCAGTCGGTCAGCGACGCCCGATCGACATACCATCCCTGATGCGCCAGCACCGTCTCCGGCAGGGCGCTTGGCACCGGAAGTCCCATCGCGGTGATCTGTGACCGTTGAACCGCACCACGCCGGGCGACCTCAAGCTCAAGGTGATTGTCTGCGGTCAGCTCGCCAAGCGTTGCGGCCCGGCGCTTGGCGGCACCACGACGTCGCAGCGGCGGCGGCTCAAGGTCCACCACGGTGGCGCCACCGGTAATCAGTCGCTGGCCCGTGCCCCGCAGAATGAACCGGTCACCGATATGGAGAGGCAGCGGCCGATCCAGATTCAGCCGAGCAAATCGGGGACTTAGCGGCCGACAGTGCGCATAACAGGTAGCCGTTCCAATG
>JAJUIX010000091.1 GCA_029267455.1 Enteractinococcus sp.
GCCGCGGTAGGCTGGTGACGTGCCCCAGACAGATGCATTATTCGATCTTCCAGAATCACACGCGAGCCTACCTCCGGTAGCTGACGGGTGGCCGGAACAGCCGGTCGCCAAGATTCTGCTGGAAGCACCAGTACTGCATCTCGACCGCCTCTTCGACTATCTCATTCCCAAAGAACTCGACGAGGCAGCTCAACCCGGGGTACGGGTGAAAGTCCGGTTTGGCCACCAGGAACTCTTTGGCTGGCTCATTCGGCGCTCTGACACCATCGAAACCACTGCCCGGCTCAACACCATCCGAAAAGTCGTTTCAGTCATGCCGGTACTAGAACCAAAAGTTCTGGAACTAGCAGAAGCGGTTGCGGATCGTTACGGGTCCATCACCGCCGATGTGCTGCGAGCCGTCATCCCACGCCGCGTAGCAGGGGTCGAGCGGGAAATCGCCCAACAAGTTGATGACGACCGGATCCCGGCCCCCCAACCAATCCAGCCGCCGAATGAGGTGGCTTCGGAAGACACCAGCGCGCTAACTTTTCGATGGGATCTACTTGAGGGCGCAGCACAACTGTTCACTGCTGGCCACGACGGGCATTACGCCCTGACGCTACCGTCCGCGCACGGTTCATGGGATGCCATGGGCATTCTGGCAGACGCAGCCCAACGCCTGGCCGCCACGGACCAGAACACCCTGATCGTTGTCCCGGACCATAAGCATCTGGCTCGGTTACAACAACACATGGAAAACCATATTGGCAGCCGAAGCTTTGCCGTCCTGAGCGGGCAACAAGGCGATACGGCCCGCTATCGGAGGTTCTTACAGGTCCTGACGGGTCAACATCGCATTGTGATTGGCACTCGTTCAGCGATTTGGGCACCGCTACAACACATCGATGCGATCATTGTCTGGGAACCCACCAGCGATCACCTGATCGAACCGCGCACCCCCTATTTTCATGTGCACACGGTCGCGCGGTTGCGTGCTGCCCAGCATGGAGCCCGACTGGTGCTGGCTTCAACCTCACGCGCCGTTGCAGTCCAACACCTGGTGGCGATCGGACAGCTAACACAGATTGGTGCCAGTCGCGATACGCGAAATGCCCTGGCTCCTCGCGTGGTGGCAACTTCAGACTCGTTCCATGCCGAACGGGACCCGCTGGCACAAATCGCGCGGATCCCGCACCTGGCATATCGCAGTGCTCGCGAAGCGCTCGACGGTAAACACGGGCCCCCAGGCCCTGTGCTCATCCAGGTCGCCAGAGCAGGTTTCATCCCAGGATTGTTCTGTGCCCAGTGTGGTGAATCAGCACGCTGTCGGCATTGCACCGGACCCCTTGGATACACCGACCGGCTAGCCGTTCAACGCCACGAAGCGACCTGCCGGTGGTGCGGCGTCAAGGAGCGTCACTTCTCGTGCCCGCACTGCGGATCCCGACAACTACGCGCCGGCGCTCGAGGTGTCCATCGGACGGCAGAAGAACTTGGCAGGGCCTTTCCGATGACGCCGGTGTTGTCCTCCTCGGCCGATCACGTGCTCGTCACGGTGCCGGACCAGCCCGCAATAGTGATCGCTACCCCGGGCGCCGAGCCAGTAGCTCCGGGCGGTTACGCTGCAGCATTACTGCTGGATGGGGATTCCCAATTGCAACGTGAAGGGCTCAACGTCCCTGAACAGGTGCTGGGCCACTGGATGCGGGCGGCTACGCTGGTTCGACCCGCACGTGATGGGGGAGTGGTCGTGGTCACTGCTGACTATGACGATGCCGTGGCGGCGTTAGTTCAGATGAATCCGATCGCATGGGCGACTCGGGAATTAGCCCAGCGTCAGCAACTGGGCTTGCCACCAGCCGTGCGGGTTGCAGAATTATTGGGCCCGCTTGACGAAATCCGGAAAACGATACGGCACACGATTTTGCCCTATCACGCCGAGCAATCGCCCTGGATTGGGCCGGTGCCCTACGATGAGCAGACACATCGGGCCCTGCTATTTTTCCCACATCGTGTGGCAGAGCAAGTGATCACAGCGTTGAAAACCACCCGGGCGCAACTTTCTGCTCGCGGTGAGTCCACCGCCGTGCGATTGCGCATCGACCCGACCGATGTGCTGTGATCACGCTCCCGGTGCCCACACCCCGGCGTTGCCCAAGTCGTGAGCACACTGAAAACCGCCAGCGTGTCACTTGTCGTACGAAGTGACTTCGCATCCCGGTAAGTGGCAGTCCAGACAGGTCAGGCTCGCTTTTTTAGGATTCGTCGCTGGTTTCGATCTGTTCGAAAGCTGCGGAGAGTTCATCCTCGGCGGGTAAAACCTTTTTCTCATCCGTCGGCAGGGAATCATATGTGTAGGTCGCCACGGCCATGGGCGAGTCCGACCGGCTTAGGGCGTAGCGGACGCTGTGATCGTTTTTGCTTCCGCAGATCAGGATCCCGACCGTCGGGCTATGTGCTTCGCGCTTCAGCTGGTCATCGACTACAGCCACATAAAAATTTAGCTTCCCAGCATATTCAGGCTGGAATTTGCCGGTCTTGAGTTCGATGACGAAATAGCGCAGCTGCTCGACGTGGAAAAACAACAGGTCAATGTAATAGTCGTCCCCGCCGACCTCGAAGTGAACTTGGCGGCCCACGAAGGCGAAACCTGGGCCTAGCTCGCGCAAGGTCTCCATGATCCGGTCAGTCAACGCTTGTTCAACGTCTCGCTCGGCGACTTCTCCGGATAGTCCCAGAAATTCGAAAGTGTACGGGTCTTTGGCCACCTGCTGTGCTAGTTCCGAGTCTGGGGCGGGGAGACGCTGGGGGAAGTTCGACGGTGCTGCCCCGGTGCGCTCAATCGTGTTGTTCTTGATCATGTTGAGCAACACACTGCGTGACCACCCGAATTCGACGGCTGCGGCGGCGTACCACTCCCGTGCTTGCTGACTCAGTGGCTTGTCGAGGAGCGTGCGGATATGGCCCCAAGGCAATTGCGCCACAGGTTGTGGCGCAATGTCATCTACGTTCCAGTGGCGGGCAAAAGTGGTCATGTATTGAAGGTTCCGAGGCGAGAAGCCGCGCATCTGAGGAAATTCGGCCCGCAAGTCTTCGGCAAGGCGTGCGATAATTTTGCTGCCCCAGCCTTGTTGTTTTTGTCGTGCGAGGATTTCATTGCCGATAGACCAATACAATTGGATCAGCTCGGTGTTGATGGTGCGCTGTGCCTGGACCTGGGCTTGGGCTACCTGGTGTTTAAGTTTTTCGAGCGTCTGTCGGTAATCCTCGGGAAGGGCAAGCTCTGCAGAAGACATAATACTAATGGTCCAGCCTCAGGTTCTCTAATACGAATCTCTGCCATAGTACCGGTCTATCTGGTGAACTGCCGTACCTTGAACGAGAGGGCAAGGACAGTTTTGGACACACCGCAACGCTCTACAAGTCTGTCTGCCGCCACGAGCCGAACTGGCAGCCCCCGCTAGGCTGTATCAGCCAGGCGCGACATGAGCAGAACCGTCACGGCTCCCGGACGCTCATAGTGCATCAAATGCCCAGTATTTGCCAGGATGTACGTTTCAATGTTCTCGCTAGAAAACGCAGCCTCGAGCTCTGCAACATCTTCGGGTGACGAAAGTTCATCTTGGGCCCCGCCCACCATGGTGACTGGCAGACACAGGCGTGGAGCATAATCAGCTACCGTGCTGGTTATGGAAGCCCGGTATGCCTCCACTAGCGTCAAGGGAGACTCGAAACCGGAGAAGTAAGCCTGGTGTTGATCGTGAGTGTAAGCCAGGACGCGAGGGTCATCGGTTTTGGTCATAAACGCACCTGTGGCCCACACGATGAGCTTATTGCTCAACAGCCGGCGTCCCAATGATGACGGCAGGGTAGCGCAGAAGCGATAAAACCCGTCGGTCACCAGCGTGGCGGCCCGATCCACCACAGTGGCGGCCTCCAGTGCCGGTTTGGCAATCGGATTCAATAATACAAGATGAGGGTATTCCACCGTCGGCGCCGCAGCAGCGGCTGCAGCGATCACCGACCCAAAAGAATGACCCATCAGGACGGGACGATGCATGTGTTCAGCGACCTGTTGAATGATGTTGGCATAATGCTCCACGCTGTGTTCAGCGTCTGGCATCGCACCAGAAGCGCCGAAACCCGGCAGATCCGGTACCCACACTTCATAAGACGCTAGTCCATCAACGATGAGCTCCAGGCCATGATGGTCACCTCGAAAACCATGGACTGCTAACAGCTGTGGTGCAGCGGGAGCGCCAGGATATCGAAAGACGGTGAGTTCAAAAGGCGCACCGCTGACCGGATCAGTAATCGCTAGTCCGAAACGTTGGGGCATCCGCTGGGCGTGTCCCGTCAGAACGGAGCGGTCACGCACCAGAAAACGTGGACGTAACCGTCCTAGGATCCCACAACTCATAGGCGCTAGTCTATAAAATCTCACCGCTTCCGGGGCCAGCAAGTGACCTATTTGACACCGGTGTGGTTAAGTAGCGCATATGGCAGCCACTTCCACACCTCAGATCATGATGTCATTGGACTTAGGCACGACTTCAACTCGAGTCGCGCTGTATGACAGCGACGGGGAGACGATCACGATTGTCAGCCGCGAACACCAGCAATACTTTCCGCACCCCGGGTGGGTAGAACATGACGCCAGTGAAATTTGGGCAAATATCCGAGAATTAGCCGCTCTAGCCCTGGCTCGCGCGCAGATCACGGCACATGATATTGCCGCCATCGGCATTACAAATCAGCGCGAAACCGTGGTGGCTTGGGATGCGACAACGTCCCAACCCGTACATCGGGCAATTGTCTGGCAGGACTCACGCACCGATGCGACCATAGACCATCTCATACAGGCCGGGCACAATCCTGCGGTGCAACAAACAACCGGCCTACATCTGTCTGCATACTTCTCTGCTTCCAAAATGGCGTGGATTCTGACAAATAATGCAGAGGCAACACGGCTGGCCGAGCAAGGTCACTTACGCTTCGGCACCATTGATTCGTGGATCATCTGGAATCTGACGCGTGGCGAGGTCCATGCCACGGACATCACAAACGCCTCACGTACTGCGTTGATGGATATCCGAACGGGCCAATGGGATTTTGAACTGGGCAGTGTTTTTGGAATGGAGCCGAAGATTCTGGAAACTGCGCTGCCTGATATCCATCCGTCGGTTTATGACTACGGCACTGTGGCCCCAGGTCTAGCGATCGCTGGCGTCCCCATCACCGGGGTCCTCGGTGATCAACAGGCCGCGAGCTTTGGGCAAACGATTTTCTCGGCGGGGGAGGCGAAAAATACGTATGGCACCGGGTGTTTTCTATTGTATAACACCGGGTCTAAACCAGTCTTTTCCACCAGCGGGCTGCTCACAACCGTGGCTTATCAACTGCCCGATGCAGACCCGGTCTATGCCCTGGAAGGATCTATTGCCCAGGCCGGGTCGGTGGTCCAGTGGCTACGCGATCAACTGGGCATTATCCGCACCTCAGCCGAGATCGAGACGTTGGCCACTAGCGTCGCAGACCATGGTGGGGTCTATTTCGTACCAGCTTTTTCCGGCCTGTTTGCGCCCTGGTGGCGCGCCGATGCCTCCGGGACGATCATCGGGCTGACCAGCTACGCCACCGCCGGGCATATCGCCCGGGCCGCGCTGGATGCCACCGCTTACCAAACCCTTGATGTCATCACCGCTGTCGAAGCGGACACCGGGCATAAACTCCAACGACTCAACGTTGATGGCGGTATGAGCGTCAATGA
>JAJUIX010000010.1 GCA_029267455.1 Enteractinococcus sp.
GGCGTCGAAGCTGCTCAAGTATGGGATGAAGCCTTTCCGCCCAACTATCGAGTGCGTTTCGAAATTGACGACGCGATGGAAGATATCTCGCGTTTCACTGCACTTGAAGAAGGCCGTCCCAGCATTTATCTCGAGCCCGACGATGACGGTGCTCGGATGAAGATCTATTCAACTGAGCAGATCACTTTAACTACGCTGATGCCAATTCTGAGTGAGCTGGGGATAGAAGTCACTGATGAATATCCTTTCCGCGTCACTCCAAAAAACGGTCACGTATATCACCTGTACGATGTCGGATTGCACGCCGACGAGGAAGTAAATCTCTCCAGTGTCGGTCAACTCCTAGAGGAGACTGTTTCCGCCGCGATCTCTGGTGAGATCTCGGCTGACGCCTTCAACAAATTGGTGCTGCATCAGGGGATCGATCCCGATATGGTGGCCGTGTTACGCGCCTACGGGCACTATCTGCGGCAACTGCAAGTACCGACCTCGCTGCAGTTTATGGCTGAGGTGCTATTGGACAACCCCGGGGTCACAGCGGGACTGGTCGAATACTTTGAGACTCGTTTCTCACCGGACCTATCCGGAGTCGGAGATGAGTCTGACGGCGCCGCATCTCAGCAGCGTAAGAGCAAGCTTGATGAGGTCGTTGCGAAACTGCACGAACGCCTCGAACAGGTTCCGACGCTCGATGCTGATCGTCTGTTGAGGCAGTACCTAACTGTGATGCAAGCGACCGATCGGACAAATGCATATACCGGTCACGGATGGTTGAGCTTCAAGCTGGCGCCCCAGCGTATTCCATTTGCACCACATCCA
This sequence comes from Enteractinococcus sp., assembly GCA_029267455.1. GTDB lineage: Bacteria > Actinomycetota > Actinomycetes > Actinomycetales > Micrococcaceae > Yaniella. Next base: position 820 of record JAJUIX010000010.1, read on the forward strand.
CGACCCGTTCATGAAATCTGGGTGCATTCACCGCAGGTTTCGGGTGTTCATTTCCGGTTCGGCGCGATTGCCCGAGGCGGTTTACGCTGGTCAGATCGGCGAGAAGATTTCCGTACCGAAGTGCTGTCCTTGGTACAAACCCAGCAGATGAAAAATGCTGTCATCGTGCCTCAAGGAGCCAAAGGCGGTTTCTATGCCCACCGGTTGCCAGATCCAAGCGTTGACCGCAATGCCTGGGTCGAAGCTGGCCGTGACGCCTACCGGACCTTCATGCGCGGCATGTTGGATATCACCGACAACCAGAAAACCGTCAATGGGGACGTCAAGACTTGGACACGCGATAACATCATTCGCCACGACGGAGTCGATACCTATCTGGTCGTCGCAGCTGACAAAGGTACCGCAGGGTTCTCTGACACTGCCAACGAAATCGCAGAGGAATACGATCACTGGCTCGGTGATGCCTTCGCCTCGGGCGGCTCCGTCGGCTACGACCACAAAGCCATGGGGATTACCGCTCGCGGGGCCTGGGAATCCGTCAAATCTCACTTCGGCACACTTGGCATGGACGTTGAAAATGAGCCGTTTACCGTGGTGGGCATCGGAGATATGTCCGGTGACGTCTTCGGTAACGGAATGCGTCGCTCGAGATATACCAAGCTGGTTGCCGCATTCAACCACCTGCATATTTTCATCGATCCGAATCCGGATCCCGAAGTTGCTTTCGAAGAACGCGAGCGCCTCTATCACCTGCCGCGCTCTTCGTGGGCCGACTATGATCCCGAGTTAATTTCTGCAGGCGGAGGAGTATTTGATCGCACTGCGCGGTCTATCGATATCACCGAAGAGATGCGAGCGGTGTTCAATATTGAAGAACGCGTCACCGAGATGACGCCGAACGACCTCATCAAAACTCTGCTGCAAGCACCCGTCGACCTGATCTACAACGGAGGCATCGGAACCTACATCAAAGCAACCGATGAGTCTCATGAGGAGGTGGGCGATCGCGCTAATGACCCGATTCGTGTCAATGGAAACCAGATCAAAGCCAAAGTCGTGGGTGAAGGGGGTAACCTCGGTGCCACTCAGGCAGGTCGCGTTGAAGCAGCACGAAACGGTGTACGTATCAACATGGATGCGATTGACAACTCCGGCGGGGTTGATGCTTCTGACCACGAAGTCAACATCAAGATCTTGATAGACACAATGTTGGCACACGATCTGATTCGTCCCGAAGAACGCACCGACCTGTTGCTATCGATGACTGACGAGGTTGCAGAACTCGTACTTGAGACGAACATCGCTCAAAACTCGTTGCTACGACTTGAAGAGTGTCTCGATGGGGACTGGACCCCGACCCTCGCCCGGCATACCGCATGGTTAGAAGAACACGCGGGACTAGACCGAGAACAAGAAGCACTTCCTACCGAAGACGAGCTGAACCAGAGAATGCGCAACGGTGAAGGGTTCGTTACCCCCGAACTGGCAGTCCTTGCGTCGTACACCAAGATTCAGCTGATGCATGACTTGTTGAACTCGGACACGGTTGAGGATAAATGGTTTAACGAGTGGCTGTATTCCTACTTTCCGAAAACACTCCGAGAACGCGCGGGCACTACGGTGCTCAATCATCCGCTGGCCAGACACATTATTGCCATGATGGTAGCCAACTACGTCGTGGATACCGGAGGGATCACTACAGTCTTCCGAGCACAAGAAGAAACGGGTGCAGATACGCACACTGTGGTGGAGTCTTTCCTGGCCGCCCAGGCGATCTACGAGATCGACGAGTACCGAGAAGAGCTCGATGCTCTGCCAAAAACCATGGATGCTTCAGTGCGCTGGGAGTCCGGCTATCGGTTGCGCAGACTGACCGACCGACTTACCCGATGGATTATTCATCATCAGCGCGCAGACTTGACCATGGATCAGCGCATTGATGCCTATAAGGATCAAGTTGTAGCGCTTATCCCCGAAATTTCTGGGGCGTTTATTGGAGACACGAAGAAACGGTTTGAAACAGATCGCGACCGGTTTATTGAAGCTGGTTTCCCACCTCAGTTGGCCGTGCGAACCGCTCGAATGTTCGAAGCCTATTCCCTGATGGACATCGTGGACCTGGCCGAGCGCCTCGAGATCGAGCCCAAGCGCGTCATCGGAGTCTTCTTCGCGCTGCACGACGAGTTTGATGTCAGCGAACTGTTAGACTTCATCAGTGGACTCTCGCGCCGGACGCGGTGGGACGCCCTCTCACGTGTCTCAATGCGCGAAGACCTGTACTCCTGGTTGACCGAACTCACCGGCGAGGTTCTGTCCACTGAAGGCACCGAGGGGCTCAGCCCTACTGAAGCCATTGAGCATTGGGAAGCTGATCACCGTCGTCGTGTCGCGCGAGTAAGAAGCTTCCTCAACGGCGTAGCGGAACAACTCAAGGGTCAAGCTCACGATACGGGTTACACGGACCTGTCGATGCTGACCGTTGTATTACGACGTCTGCGCTCACTCATCCTGTAACAGCGATATAACTTCGTAAAACCCGGAAGTCGTGACTACGCTACAAACATGCACACCTCGACTTCCGGGTTTTTTATCGACGAGCACCATCGTCGTCGGCTTGAGCTGATCACTGCCGAATGGCAGATCGCTGCGGATCTGTCTTTTTGCGATATGGTCCTTTGGTACCCCCAAAAAGGCACGTATGTGGCCTTCGCGCAAGCTCGTCCAGTGACCGCGCAAACGACTTTGCCGCAAGATATGACAGGCGGTGCAGCACCCGGTAGCCTTATCGGGTTACTGCGACACGTTTTTACTACGGGTACTCCCGTGGCGCAAGACGGTGACTATCCCGGCGGTCCTCCCGGGGTCTCCGCCTGGCCTGTAATGGGGGCAGACGCTCCGATCGCGGTGGTTACTGTACACCAAAACCTGGTCTCCCAACGTCACGCCTCCAGATTAGAAGAGGTATATCGGCAATCGGCCAATGATCTCTTTGTCATGATGTCCAAGGGCGAATGGCCGGCACAAGATTCTAAAGCTTCCTCCACCAGTCATGGCAATCCGCGAGTCGGCGATGGTCTGGTGCGCATCGACGCTCATGGCCTGGTCACCTATGCGTCGCCCAATGCGACCTCGGCTTTTCGAAAGTTGGGTATTCGTGAAGCTGTGGACGGCAGACAATTATCACGGTTGATTACCAATCAATTGGACCCGGGTACCCCGATCGATGAACTCATGCCGACCGTGTTGTTCGGTCGACAATCTGCGCGTGTCGACATCGAAACACGCAAGGTGGTCCTATCAGCCAGATCTATCCCGCTCGTAGATGAGGCAGGGGAGCGCTTCGCCGCTCTGGTGTTGCTACGTGACATCACAGAAATCCGGCGCCGGGATGAGCAGCTGATCAGTAAGGACGCAACGATTCGTGAAATCCACCATCGCGTCAAAAATAATCTGCAGACGGTGGGATCTTTATTACGCATGCAATCACGACGAATGCAATCCGATAGCGGCCGTCAGGCGTTGCTACAGGCCATGTCACGGGTAGATGCAATTGCTTTAGTACACGAAACGTTGTCACAAACCATGGATTCGACGGTGGATATGGATGACCTGTTGCACCGGCAGTTCACCATGGCGGTAGACATTGCAGCTGGTTCCAAACCCGTCACGACGCACATCGAGGGCAGTTTCGGTGAGCTGCCAGGTCAGCTTGCCACACCCTTGGCATTGGTAGTCAACGAGCTGGCCACCAATGCGGTGGAGCACGGAACAGATGAGGTCGGGGGCACGATTACATTGTTGACCAAACGTCTGCAGCGGGCGGACCAATCCTACCCCTACCTGAAAGTTGAAGTCATCGATGAAGGTGTTATTGATGGGCCAATCGCAAGTGAGACTATTGGCAGCGGCCTAGGCACTCAAATTATTCGGACCTTAGTTGAATCAGATTTGCGAGGCACTATCACTTGGGAACGGCAGCCCGATCAGCGTGGCGCTGCCGGAACTCGGGCCGTGGTGCTGATTCCGTTGGATCATTAAACAACAGGCGGTGTTGCACAACCTCGTGCAACACCGCCTGTTGGACGTGTGTGATTATGATGCGCGACGTGCACGCGCCTTACGACGTTTCAGAGCGCGGCGTTCGTCTTCGCTCATACCGCCCCACACGCCTGCGTCCTGTCCGGTCTCAATGGCCCATTGGAGGCACACTTCCTGCACTGGGCAGGTACGGCAAATCGCTTTGGCCTCTTCAATCTGCAAGAGTGCAGGACCAGTATTTCCTACCGGAAAGAAGAGTTCCGGGTCTTTATCCAGACAGGCTGCTCGGCTGCGCCAATCCATATGATCGCTCCCTAAGAAAACGCCTTCTCAGCGTTAGTACAAGTGATGTGGTGATCGGTAATCCAAAACGGTCTAGTCAAAACAACGACGTCTTATGTCCCACGATGACAAACTGATTACGGATCTCCATTAGTATGTTATGAACCAGCTTTCCATGGAGTCTGCACGCGTTCAAGAGCTTTTCGAAGAAAATTCGCCGAAATCGCGAGTGATTAATCACATTTCAAGTAAAAGTTCCCTTACGGTGATACTTCGATCACGTTAAATGGCGATGAATAACGGTAGGCTTAGGCCCGATCGATCACGTTTGCTGAAGCCAGATAGGGGTCACGAAGTTTTATGTCGCAGCCGTCGCAGCCCAGTCGGCCGGCACCGGCGGTGTTGCTCATCGCTCTGGTTGTAGTCGCCCAAGCGCTCGCATTATTGCTCAACGCTATTTTGACAGTCTTCGATGCCGACTCTGGGCAACTACCCGGAACGGCGCTGTTCTTCTTGGTGTTTTTATACCTGCTTGGGGCAACTTGGCTCATTGGAGCCGCAATTGGAGTGATAAAGGGCAAGGCGTGGCCGCGGGGTGCACTCATTGTGGCTGAGCTATTAGCCGTGATTGTCTCGTTCACGTATTTTCAAATGGGCGAGATCGTTCTGGCTCTGGCCCTGGTGCTGTCTGGAGCGGTCGTGCTCATTGGGTTGTTTACCCCGGCGCTCACGCAACACATGGTGCAGCGCCGGGGGACTTTTGATACTTAGTTGACCGGACCGGTGTATTTCTCACCGGGTCCTTGGCCGGGTGGATCGGGCACTACGGATTCTTCGCGGAAGGCTAGTTGCAGCGAACGTAACCCATCCCGTAGGGGAGCAGCATGTGCTGAACCCATATCAGGCGCCCCTGCGACTACGAGGCCCGCAAGGGCGGTAATGAGTTTCCGTGCTTCATCGAGGTCAATATGGTCGCGCGCATTGGGCATATCGCCCAAGCCGACTTTGACCGCAGCAGCAGTCATAAGATGCACAGCCGTGGTGGAAATAATCTCTGCTGCTGGGACTTCGTGTATTTCGCGAACTTGATTTTCAACGTCGTCGAGACCAAATTCGTAGACGCCTTCGGAGGCGTGGTCATGTGGTTCAGTCATACGTCTAAGCTTGGCACACGTTAGACTTTAAAAAAGTTCGGAGACGAATTTTTCGTGTTCAGAGTATCTGTTTGGGCATGGCAACGAATTGATAGCCTCGATAGGTCATGCTAGAATCGGCTGATGTATGACAAGTGGAGGAAACCTCCCACCCGCCGACGGATGCCAAATCTAGTTATCGGGTAGCTCAGACGCGATCTTTATGGTTGCGTCTGTTGCCTGTTCACAAGCTTATTGTGACAGCAAGAGCCTCCACTGTCTTTACAGGGAGGCATTTTTTATGCCTTGCCTGGAAGCCAGCCAATGGGAGTTGGCGACTACTAGTATTACACCTAAACAAGGAGATATCTCATTAGCGAGCCAAGAGTAAACGAACGCATTCGCGTGCCCGAGGTCCGGTTAGTTGGCCCAGAGGGCGAACAGGTCGGCATCGTGCGCATTGAAGATGCGTTGCGGCTGGCTGTTGAAGCTGATCTAGATTTAGTGGAAGTCGCTCCAAAGGCGAAACCACCTGTTGCCAAATTAATGGATTTCGGTAAGTGGAAATACGAGGCCGCAGTTAAGGCCCGCCAATCACGCCGGAACCAAGCAACCACACAGTTGAAGGAAGTACGCTTCCGTCTAAAAATTGAGGACCATGACTACCAGACAAAGGTCTCGCAAGCTCAGCGTTTCCTGAAATCTGGCGACAAGGTCAAGGCAATGATCCAATTCCGTGGGCGTGAACAACAGCGTCCGGAGTTTGGTGTGCAACTATTGGAACGCTTCGCTGAGGATGTAGCAGAATTTGGTGAAGTAGAATCCAAACCTCGCCAAGATGGCCGAAATATGGTCATGGTCGTTGCTCCGCTGCGCGGCGCACAAGCCACTCGGGGTAAAGGCGGAGCACACAAACCACGTGAAGGCGGCGGTTCCCGTCGAGACCGTCGAGCTGCAGCTGCTCGCCAGGCACGTGAAGAACAAGCCCAGCAAGCAGATACAAAAAATTCTGTAGCTGATGCTATGCCAGAAGAACTGAAAGAACAGGCGAAGAAAGCCTCCGAGGGACCAAAACCAGGCCCGCGGTCGTAATCGGTTCAATCACTTGATGAAGTTTGCCCGAATCATTTCATGATGCTGGGACACAAGGTCTTGCCACAAGACTGTGCTGGTTTCAAGCGGAAGCCAGCGAACAACAAGAAGGAGAACGGCCCTTATGCCGAAAATGAAGACTCATAACGGTGCCCGCAAGCGCTTCCGCGTGACCGGGTCAGGAAAACTGATGCGCGAGCGTGCAAACCGCCGTCACTACCTCGAGCATAAATCCTCACGCTATAAGCGTCGTCTCAAACCAGACGTAGCACTTGCCAAGAGCGACGTGGCACGAATCCGCCGCATGCTCGGCATCTAGCAGGGCTCATTAGGTAGCAAAACAAAAGTTTTCTTCCCCTCCGGGAATACACATAAAGGAGTAGAACGCATGGCACGTGTCAAACGTTCGATCAACGCAAAGAAAAAGCGCCGCACTGTATTGGAGCGCGCCAAAGGTTACCGCGGTCAGCGCTCACGTTTGTACCGCAAAGCACACGAGCAGCTGTTGCACTCGTATGTTTACAACTATCAGCACCGTCGCAAACGTAAAGGTGACTTCCGCCGTCTGTGGATCACCCGTATCAACGCTGCTGCACGTGCCAACGGCATGACCTACAACCGTTTCATCCAGGGTCTGAAACTGGCTGAAATCGAACTGGATCGTCGTATGCTGGCTGAAATTGCTGTATCTGATGCAGAGACATTCTCCGCTCTGGTCAAGATGGCAAAAGAAGCACTACCAGCAGATGTCAACGCACCAGCCGCTAAGTAACAGCTAGCAACTTTTGATGCACGAACGCCCCGTCAACTGGATGGACAACCCGAACGCTGAACGCGTGAAACGGGTCGCCCAGTTGGCGGGGCGATCTGCTGTACGAAACCGGCGACAACAATTCCTTGCCGAAGGACCACAATCAGCGACCGAAGCGATCCGGGCACACCTGGGGCTGTTAACCTTATCTCCTGCTGCGGCTAGCTTCTGGCCCGAACACCACACCGTGGCCGAGGTATACTACACGCCCCGACTGGCCTCGACTCATCCAGAAATACAAGCGCTCATAGCCAGGTTAGGCCGCAACGTATTTGTAGCTGAGACATCCGATGAGGTATTACAGGCGATGTCGGATGCTGTGGTTCATCAAAATATCATCGCGGTCATTAATCTGCCTTCTGGGGGTGAAGCACCCTCACCTGAAGCCCAATTGGTGGCTGGACTTATCCGTGTTCAAGACCCCGGAAACGCTGGTACAATCATCCGAGCTGCAGATGCAGCCGGTGCAGATTGCGTGCTAGCCACCACTCAGACCGTCGATGTTTATAACCCTAAGACTGTCCGCTCAACCGCGGGCTCATTGTTCCATTTACCCGTTTATACAAACGTGGATTTGGCTCAATTCATTCAAGATTATCAAGGTCAAGTATTGGCGGCTGATGGATACGGGGACGTCATGTTAGACCAGGCGGATAGGTCGTTGCTAACTGAACCCACTGCGTGGTTGTTTGGTAATGAAGCCCGGGGGCTCAACTCTCGCGAACTCAAATTGGCCACTGCTCGAGTGGCGGTACCTCTCTATGGCCTAGCAGAATCGCTGAATGTCGCGACCGCAGCGACCATATGTTTATACTCATCGGCGATGGCCCAACGTAACGAACCTTAGTCAGTGCAAAGTTGCACCTCTAATCCTCCGCTGGCATTGTCTGCCGTTACTAATACCGCCCGGGCCTTAACCGCGGGAACTGGCACGAGGGTAGGCCAGAGCAGCTGGTGCTCGGCAGACGAATTTTTTGGTATATAAAACCGATCCGGGATCATGGCTAATAGGCGTCCGCCAGCAAGCTCACGAGCTCCAAAGACGTAAACCGTAAGTATTGAGGCGAACTGTCGCATGAGCTGTATCAAACGCTCTTCAAATCCATAGAAACTCCCGCTTACGGCGGCACTGGCCCAGCTTCCCCACTCTGTAAGAACGATTGTCGTTTCCGTCCCGTGAGTCAGTATTGTGGCCAAATTTTCGAAAAATGTCTGGAGTGCATCTGCCGTAGCAGCATCAAAATCGAGTTGCTGGTCCCATCCTGACGGAGCATCGCATAACTGCCGAGCGTCCAACAGGATAGCGTATTTTGACGACGTCAGTACGTGGTTGAACACTACGTGGGCACATTCGTCGATGCCGCTATCAGCTCCACCAATCCAGGCAACAGATTTGGATAATAACCTTAGATCAGAGGTTGGCGCCACGGTGCCTAAGCCGATTGGATATTGATTACAGTGCGCGGGATCGTCAACCAAGCCGATCGGTGTATATCCGCGACCGGATCCGAAGCGATCCCGTAGAGAGGCAACCTCAATTCGGTCTTCAAGTGCCGGCAGAATGATTGGCGCTGGCAGTGGGAACGCCGAGGCCCGTCGTCGAAGTTCTTCTACAACCTGAGGCCAGTTGGTAGTCATTGGCAGGAGTTCTGTAGTGTCAGGCCGGTGAGGCAATAGCACGACCGGCTCATCATCGAGTAGGTAGCGTGCTGTTTGAAACATAACCGGCTTGCCGGCACCGACTTTAAAATATGCTCTACCGGGTGTGTTCGGAGATATCCGAAAAGCGTCAGCGGTACCAAGAACATCCCATGAATCGTGTTCTGTAGCGGTTCGAAGTGCAATCGTACAGCCGATATTTGCCCGAATATCTGTGCTGACTGCCCCCTGGGTCCGTTGGGTAGCAAGGATGAGATGAAACCCCAAGGATCGCCCCGTGGCAGCCAGATGAGCCAAGGTTGATGCAGCTTCAGGATTCTGATCTACCAGCACTCTGACCTCATCGATTGCGACAACCAGCCGTGGCAAACTGAACGTCGGACAAGCACGACGGAAAGCTTCAAAATCGGCAACCCCGTGCTCGGCGAATAAGGCCTCACGGCGATACAGTTCGGCCGCGATGGCCTCAAGAGAACGAAAAGAAGTCATAGCCACGTGATTGGTTTCCACACCCATGGTGTGGGGCAGTGGTGCTAACACGTTGAACGATGAGCCGCCTTTAAAATCAAGTAAGACGAGACTGACGTCGCATGGCTGATAACGGTGTGCAATGCCGACCAGTAGTGTTAGCAGTAATTCCGACTTACCAGCACCGGTGGTACCGGTGATTAACGCGTGCGGTCCATCGCGAACCAAATCGATGGTGAGCCCAAGTTGTCCCGTACCAAGCGTCGTCAGCATCTGCTGTGTCGCTGTCGTCTGCCATGGAAGCTTCGATAAGCTCAGGTGCTCCAGCTGCGAATCATCTGGCGGTTGATCTAGGAGGAGCTCTTTCGTATACCACTCCAGCGTGGAAGTGCTGATGCCGAAAGGGATGAGTGCAGTAGAAGTGAAAGGGCCTTCGATAGTTCGCGTCTTCAAGTCGATAATCGTGGTGTATTCATCGGCTGCTCCATCGATAGCATCAACGAAAATAAGATGATGTAGGTCAGGCGCCGGTTGGGGGACGCCCCCTTCAGTAATGACGACTATTCGTGTACCGCCGATGTGCACGCCCTCGACCGCCAGCCCGGTTTGGGTTGCGGAGATATGCCGCAAAACTTGAGCAATTAGCCAGTTCTTGAGCGGACGACGGCTCGCAGGATCACCGATGACGATGGTGCGGCACCCGGGTGCCAGACGAAGAAGGCAGTTCACACGGTGGTAGAGATACGGTTCCCATTGCTTGGTGTCTTGAACGTGAGCGATCTCTGCTTGGCGCACACTTGTGCCCAGTGTAATTACAGGATGATCAGGTTGGGTACCTTCTAAATTCAGTGGATCGTTTACCTGACTCATCAGCGCATGTGTCATCTCATGTGGGGCAAATGAGCTGTGAGATAAGCGTTGCGCTGTGTGGTCAAGGGCGGATCGAATCGCGGAAATGTATTTACGTTTGGCACGGCGATACTGAGTGATCATTACCCCTGCGATAATGACTGAGATCCCCGAGAATAACAGGAAGTACCACATGCCGGTCACGAACATCAATACGATTCCGATAAGTAGTGGTGCAGCGGCCCCAATAATTTGGAGCAGAAGGTTTGGTGGGGACGGGGGCTGCCCCGGTGTGATTTCGAAGTGTTCTGGATCGCGTGGGGTTTTCAGGGGCCTACCGGGACCGCGCTGCAAATCGAAATGTGTAGACCCGGCGAGAAATGGTGCATCGTGTTCCCATACGCGCGGTGACTGACCTGCAGGAGTCAGAAGCGTCCCGTTGGAACTCAGACGAATATCAAAGTGATGTCCCGAAAGCCAGGGATCGCGGACTTGTGCTCGCGCTCCGCCACGCCCGACGGATAGGTTACGGCGAGTCAATGGAAAGATGCGTCCTGCGTCTGGCCCTGATGTTGTGACAAGTTGCAGTTGGGGATCAAGATGACGGGGCTGATCGGCATTATAGGGTTTCGCAATAAGTTGTGCTGGTTCATGGGCCCAGAGGTCAATGAGTTCCTCTTGACCTAGATCGTTCAGAAGTACCTCGTTGCAATAAAACTTTAGCTTCACAGGTGTTTGCACGATATCACTGAGCATCCGCGACAATTCTGCCCCACCCCCAGCAGGGATACGGCTCAAGAACCACCAAGCTGGGGCATCTGCCAAGCCAAAGACTTGAAGGTACATGACCCTCCTTTCATCACGCTGTGACCCATGATTGATGAGTTATTGTTAGCTCGCATCCAGTCAGAGGAGTCTTGTGGAAAACTGAGCAAATTGGGTAGTTATCCACAGTGGAGTAGATGAAAGGTTGAAACTTAACCCACCTTGAACCAAAGTAAACGTTATCTCAAGATGTATCGGTACAGCTAGTTATCGTGGAGCCAAATGGAAGCGACCCAGTTGTTGGAACTAGAAGTCCGTGAACTCATCCGAGCTCGCGGCATCGATCCAGCCGGACAGCCTGACGAAGTGCGAGCACTCGTTGCCACAGCAGTAGCACATTATGATGCTCGCAGTATGCAAGCGCCCCTGCCGATGCTCGATGATATGGCGTCCACTCAGCAAGCTGTATTTGACGCTGTCGCAGGATTTGGCCCGTTGCAGCCCCTGCTAGACGATCCACAAGTAGAAGAGATTTGGATCAACTCACCTACCCAAATTTTCTGCGCTCGTTCTGGAATTTCAGAACTGACTAATATTTCCCTGACCTCACAACAGGTGGCCGACCTTGTCGAAAAAATGCTCAAGACCAGCGGGCGTCGGCTTGACCTGTCGACGCCATTTGTCGACGCTGCTTTACCTGACGGCTCTCGGTTACATGTCGCAATTCCGGATATTACCGCCGAACACTGGGCTGTTAACATTCGCAAGTTCGTTGTCAGAGCCCATAAGCTGGCTGACCTCGTGCGAAATGGTAGCCTCACGGCCCAGGCAGCTGCTTTTCTAGACGCCGCAGTGAGAGCCGGACTAAATATCCTGGTATCAGGGGCGACCCAGGCTGGTAAGACCACGTTGTTGAATTGCTTATCCGCCTCGATTGGGCCACGAGAACGCGTGATCACTGTTGAAGAGATTTTCGAGTTGA
>JAJUIX010000098.1 GCA_029267455.1 Enteractinococcus sp.
AATCGTCCCGGCGAAGACCTGATCGTGTTCGGTCTTCTCAACCGGAATCGACTCACCGGTAATAGAGGCCTCATCCAGCGCTGCGGTTCCGGCCACGACTTGCCCGTCGACCGGCACCTTGGCCCCGTTTTTGACCAGGACAGTTTCACCCATTTGCACCTGATGTGCTGGGATTTCGTGTTGTTCCCCGTCGCGCAGCACCACGGCTGTATCCGGGGCGACCGCGACGAGCTCAGCCAACGCCGAGCGCGTTTTGTTCATGGTCGCGGATTCGAGCGCATGCCCGATCGAGAAGAGAAAGGTCACCGCAGCGGCTTCCCAAAAGTTCCCGATAATCACCGCACCGATCGCGGCCACCGAGACCAGCAGATCGATGCTGATCATTTTGGTGCTCAACGCGCGCACCGCACTGACCACAATCCCGTAGCCCGCCACAACCGCGGCGGTCAGCATCAGCAGGTTCGCCAGGGTAAACACATGACCCGAGCCATGCGCGTGGGCACCGGCGTCGATCCACCACTGCGGGCCGACGACAATGTTCCACGCCCCACCGGCCAAATATTCGACGGCGAATGCCGCCAGAATCAACAGCCCCGAGATCACGGGGACCGACCAGTTACCGTGCCACCACCGTTGGAACCAATTCATCAGACTCTCCTCCTCAGGGCTGTGTTTTGTGTGGTTAGAACGCGGACGGGGTGGCTTTGTAACCGGCTTTTGCTACCGCGGCGACAATGTCGTCGACGGAAGCCTGGGATTCGTCGTGGTCGACTTCAATCCGAGCGGTTGCGAAATGCACTTTCACGTCGTCAACGCCCTCCAGCCGCCCGACGCGTTTTTCAATCTTGTTCACGCATGACGGGCACGAAAAGCCTTCGGCACGCAGGAGTGTGTGAGTGGTTTTGGTAGTCATCGTCGTTCCTTCTTCCTGTGAGTTACTGTGCAAGACCTGGACTTCCAGGATTAGTTCTCACAGTATTCACAACCCGACGGGTGCGCCTTGACGAACGTCAAGACGGTGACACCCTGAAAATAGGTGCCACCGTCTTGGAAGAAAATATGAAGTTTTAGCTAACGGTTGCCTTGCGGATGAGCCAGTAGTTCAGCAGCCCCAGCACCACGGTGGCCAATAGCCCCCAACCTGCCAGGGTGAACGCATTTTGGTCGTTCAACCACATGCCCACGTTCATCCACCAATCATTCATCGTGATCAGTGCCAACCCGCCCAATAGGACGAGGATGACGCCGATGATCACGGCCCAGAGAATCGGGATGGTGACTCTGCGGTACAGGATGGCCCAGAAGAACCCGAAGCACATGAAAAACAGTGCCACGACCGCCGCAAAAGATCCGATACCCAGCGCTCCGCCGACCTGTTCATAGGAGGGCGAACCGAAGACATACATGTGGTTGCCGAATCCATCCGTGGCCCGTTCGATCCCGTAGGCCAGCATGGCGAATGCACCATACCCCAGCGATACCACCAGGAACGTCAGGTAGGTCCCGATGAGGTAGACCCGGCGGCTGTAGCTGAGAGCCACCGAGAATGGGAACGTGTGGGAGGCCGTGTAGGCAGCCATGAATGCCAGGTACCAGATGGTGGCCTGCGCCGCTCCGGTCGCGTGGAGTGGCTCTTGGGCGGCAACGCGGTCTGGGATTTGCGAATCCACCAGTATCAAGATGCCGTATCCGAACGCCCAGGCGATGACGAAGATCGTCATGGGCAACCAGATGAAGGACCAGGGCACCGCGAACTGCAGGCGGAATGCCGCCGGAATGCGCGCAAAGCTCGAGCGTTTCGCCCGCGCTGTGTTTAAGGTTGTGGTAGTCATGAGAGATCCTCCGATTCGGTCTGCCCGAGGACGTTATTGCGCGTCATGTGCACAATGAGTTGTTGTAGCGAAACAGGAATGACGTCTAGATCCAACTCGCTTACAAGCTTACGTTCGTCGGCCGTCAGCCGACCCAGCACCGTGGTGCGAACGATGCGCCCGAGTTCCTCGCGGTCAAGGACTTCGCGGTTGCCAATAACTTGTTCGACGGCATCGGCGCGTCCCACCAGAGTCACGGCCCGACCATGCAGGTCTTCGGCCGACTCGTTGACTAGGATTTTGCCCCGATCAATCACGACGACGTGTTCTAGCAGGTGGGCGATCTCGTCGATCAGGTGGGATGATACGACGATGGTCCGTGGATTTTCCGAGTAGTCCTGCAGCAGCCGGTCATAGAATAACTGACGTGCTACCGCGTCCAGACCCATATATGGTTCATCAAACACCGTCAGGGGTGCGCGTGAAGCCAATCCGATAATGACGCCGACGGCCGATTTCTGGCCCCGGGACATCTTTTTGATCGTGGTCTTTTGGGGCACCCCGAACTCTTCGATAAGTTGTTCGGCGAAAGCCTCGTCCCAATTTTCAAAGGCATCGGCAGCTGCGGCGAATGCGTGTTTTGCCATCGCGTCTTCGGGGTACCGCTGATCTTCGCGGACGAAGCAAATATCTGGCAGTACCTGCTCATTTTCATATGGGACCTGTCCGAACACGCGGACCTCGCCCTCAGTCGGCCAGTCCTGTGCGGTCATGACCGACATCAACGTGGTTTTGCCTGCACCGTTGCGACCCAGCAATCCGTGGATCTTGTCTTTACCAAAATTCAGTGTGACATTATCGAGGGCAACGGTGTCTTTGAAACGACGGGTCACACCCTGTGCTTCGATTGCCACAATACTCGATTCCGTAGCCGGGGTTGTCATGTTTTCTCCTAGGTTAGGAAGCATCGCGGTCGCGAATCATCGACAAGACCGCTTCTGTTTCGAGTCCAATTGCCCTTGCCTCATCCAGCAGAGGGTCTACATAGTGCTGCGCGAATTGCTCAACACGTTCACTGCGCACAATCTGCTGCGCACCGGGCGCAACGAATGTTCCCAAACCGCGTCGTTTGATCAAAATGCCTCGATCCACCAAAAGATTTATTCCCTTGCCGGCGGTCGCCGGATTGACGCGATGAAAAGCGGCGAGTTCATTCGTTGATGGCGCCTGTTCTTCCTCGGCCAGCGATCCGTCAAGTATGGACGCCTCGATCAGCTCTGCGATCTGAATAAACAGTGGGCGTTCATCATCCATCCGAACTCCCCTTCCACAATTGTGAAACAGCTTCGCGAGTTCATTACCCCGCTGGTTCATTAGTGTACTAACTAACCCATGCGCCCGCAAGTACTTTCGGGAAGTCATTTCCGAAGTTGTGAAGTGAGAATTAGAGAGGTAGAGGGTGCCTGATATATCGAGCCCAGTCACGAGACGTTCAACAACTCCTACCCTGCGCAGTTACCAGCTACAGCGCTTGGGCACTCACCCGAGCGAGACCCCTGGCGGAATCAAGCGCCTGGGCTGACCGACCCGCAGGCAAGCAAGAGATAAGCCCAGTTCCCGAACCGAAATGGATGGCCCGTAGAGCGGAGCAAGGTTGACCCGGAAAGAGCTAGGGCCGTTGTGCCCCCGGCAGGCATTCCCGAACCTCAATCCAGGTGTCGAGTTGACCGGCAAGGGTGGCCGCGATCGCTATTGCTCGCTCGCGGCTGGCGACCCGAATGCCCCAGATCTTCGCTGACGGTTTGCCACCCTGGTTGTAAAAACCGCTGCGAATCTCTGCGCCGGGTCCCCCCACGATTGCCTGCGATTCCGGGTCAAGCACCTCAACCCAGTCAAGTTCAGAGGCAACAAACAATTCATCCTCGAACCGAGCAAGAAATGCCGCCGCTTCCTCGCGCCAAGCCGGGCTTCGATCGTGCAACTCTGTCTCACGGATGTGCCATGACAATACGTAGCGCATGTTGGACCCCTCACCGACCCCTGCGCCTCTCTGCTTGAGCAGCGACAAGCGCTCGGCACTCGACCTATCCCAGTACCCTTATGTTCCCATCACGAGGACCTACTGTCGACAGGGCAACTCCACATCCGAAGATTCGTACCTAGAGCCTTTGACAAGGAGGACCCGATACGACACATACTTACATGTCAACTCATTGGCATGGCATGTATAGACATCGATGAGTTAAGATGAAGGCAGCTGCACCAACGTAGCGACCCGGCAGTTGTGCATGTCGGCGGCCGCAATGAGGTTGGAAGGATAGCCGGACGACGGCAACCTTCCCTTCACAAAGGATTCTCACCATGCAAAGCAATTCCGAATTAGCCGGCACCTGGGACATCGATCCGTCCCACACTCGCATTGGCTTTTCCGCCCGCCACGCCATGGTCACCAAAGTGCGCGGAGCGTTCAATGATATCTCCGGCTACGCAATCCTCAATCCTGAAAACCCCTCGGCTTCCGAAATTGACATTCGCGTGCAATTGGCCAGCATCGACACTCGCAATCAGCAGCGTGATGAACACCTACGCAGCGCAGACTTCTTTGATGTCGAAAACTATCCGGAGATGATATTTACCGCCACGGATGTCGACGAAGTTGAAGAGAACAACTACGTCGTCGTTGGTGACTTGACCATTCGCGACATCACCCGGCAGGTCACCATCCCGCTGCAAGTCAGAGGACTTGAACGCGACCACACCGGCGCGCTTCGTGCAGGCCTAGAGGGCACACGCCGTATTGACCGCAGGGAATGGGGCCTCGAGTGGAACACACCCCTCGACTCCGGTGGGATGCTCGTGAGTGAGAAAATCACCCTGGAGTTCGAATTATCACTCGTCAAGCGTGAAGGCGCTCAACCTGGAAGTTAGGCATCTTCGATTGGATCACGGCACCTAGGAAGCATCAAGTAGGAGCACAGGCTTGATGGTTGCTCCGCTTCCGGATTCCTCCACGGCTTTATCAATCTCATCAAAGGAATAGGTTTTGACGAGCTGATCGAAGGGGAATCGTCCCTGTTTATACAACTCCACCAGGGCAGGGATCAGTTCGATGGATGTGCCGGACCCGCCCAATGTCCCAACAATCCGTTGGCCCCACAGTGTTCGAAGATGGTCTACCGAAAAACGCGCCTCGGCCGGGGCCCCGCCGATGAGAATCATAGTGCCCAGCATGCGCACGGCTTCCATGGCGCTTTCGATCACCTGAATCACACCGGTACAATCCAGCACGTAATCGGCTGGCCCACCCACAATCCGGAAGATCTCTTCGATGGGATCGTTTTGGCCAGAATTGATGACGTGGGTGGCGCCGAATTTTTGTGCCAACTCGAGCCGGGAATCGTGCAGGTCAATGGCGATAATGTGCGTGGCGGGAGTATTTTTAGCTGCCATCACCGCAGCGAGGCCGACGGCACCGACCCCGAAAATCACCATCGACTCCCCTGCCTGCGGGTTCGCCGTATTGAACACAGCGCCGGCCCCGGTAGAAATACCGCACGCTAACGGGCCCAGGATTTCCAATGGAAGGTCCTTGTCCACAACCACCACCGACGACGCCAGCGTTAATGAAGACGCCAGCGTTAATGAATAGGTAGCGAAACTTGACTGCCCAAAGAAGTGCCCCGAAAGAGTTGAGCCGTCGCTACGGGTATAAGCTGACTGACCGGCTTTGGGCCCTTTCAGACGGTGACCGCCCGTGAGCGCCTCCCCGATACGCTCACAATAACGGTGTTCGCCACGGATACAGTTTCGACACTCCCCGCAAAATGGCCAGCCCATGACCACG
>JAJUIX010000181.1 GCA_029267455.1 Enteractinococcus sp.
TGATGCACAGGCGGCAATTTTGCGTGCGAACGCGGAAGCCGAAGCTATTGTGACCGTCTTCGAAGCGATTCACGAAGGTCGTCCGAATGCTGATCTGTTGGCATATCAATACCTGCAGGTCCTCCCCCAGATCGCCGATTCCGAGTCCTCGAAGATGTGGATTATCCCGTCAGAAGTTACGGACGCATTGAACCGCTTTAGTAATAGCTACGGTCCGAAGCCATCTCCGAATGGTGATGCTCCATCAGAAGCAGGTACTTCAGGCGATTCTGACACCCCTACTCCCCCACCCACGCCAAGACGGCGTACCAAGCGGCCAACGACAGCTGCTGAAATAGCTGATCAGGCACCAAAAGCGCCGAAACTCGATGATACGTCGTTAGAGGATGCGTTGGCTGAACCAGAGATTGAGGAAGATCTGTATCGTGAACGGCCGCCACGTCGCGAAGACGGGGAACAAAAGTAGTTCAGGCCGTGTTGTACTTTGCGAGGTATTTTTAGATAGACTGTCTTGTCTGCAAAATTCTGGTTGGAGGAATGTTTGAATGTCTGATCGTTCATTGCGCGGGATGCGCCTTGGTGCCCAGTCACTGGAAACTGAAGCAGGGGTCGAACCTGCGCCACGACAGCAAGTCGAATATCGTTCGGAAGATGGCGAATCGGTTGTCGTAACCTTTGCTGCGGAAGCCGATGTGCCTGACACTTGGACGACAAAGTCCGGTAAGGAAGCACTGCGTGTTGACGGTGAGGCACCTGAACTTGAAGAAGCAAAGCCACAGCGTACCCACTGGGATATGTTGCTGGAGCGCCGCAGCATCGAAGAATTAGAAGAAACCCTTGAGAATCAGCTCAAGAAGCTTCGTGCACGCCGTGGCGAGGATGTTGACGCCTAAACCACATAACTCCACACCTAAACGTACAAAAAAGGGCTGGCAACATTGCGTTGCCAGCCCTTTTCCGTATGAGGCATTATCGACTCAAGCGTTCCTTCAGTTTTTCTGCGCGAGCCGTGAGGCCCCATTTCGTAACGTTTACTAACGCTTCCGTAATGATGTTGCCGGACATTTTCGATTCGCCGTATTCACGCTCGGTAAATGTGATGGGCACTTCTACAATGCGTTTGCCAAGTTGCGCGGTCCGGAAGGTCATATCAACCTGGAAACCGTACCCTTTAGATTGCACGGCATCAAGGTCCATGTCTCGCAAGGTCGTGGCACGATAGGCCCGGAAACCGGCAGTGATATCGGTTAGCCGTAATCCCAACAGAATCTGCGGGTAAAGCGATCCACCGATAGATAAAAGCTTTCGATACCAGGGCCAGTTGACCATTTTGCCGCCGGGAACACGCCTGGAACCGATCACAAGATCAGCTTCGTCAATGGCCTCTAGGAGGCGCGGTAGCTGTTCTGGTTGGTGGGATCCGTCGGCATCCATTTCGACCAATACATCGTAACCCTGTTGTAGCCCCCAGTGGAATCCTGCGATATAAGCGCCACCAAGACCGTCTTTTACTTTCCGGTGCAGCACAAACACCTGGTCATCTTTGGCCGCTTGGGCGTCTGCCCAGACACCGGTGCCGTCTGGCGAATTATCATCCACCACGAGAACATCCGATTCTGGCACTGCGGCACGTAACCGTTGCAGGGTGCCGGGTAGCGATTCGGCTTCGTTATAGGTGGGGATGATGGTCAATACGCGCACTCGTTCGTCCTTTTCTACCAAGATTCCCCGACGATCGGGCCGGGATCAACCTCCGATTATAGCTAGCCTGCCGAGGTGAAGCTACAACATCTGGCCATTTCGGATGATCGTCACTAATTCTGGGCTGGCTTCGGTTGATGACAGGATCGGCAAAAGAGCTGAACCGGCACGTTTGTCAGTGGACCAATGGGCCGCTCGAACATTGGGGGCTTGTACTCCCAGCTGGTGGGCTCGCCAAATATTGAGGTCAGCCGGTGTGCCCACCGACAATTGCCCGGCAGCCATGTGGGTTTGGACAATTTTGCTTGGCAATACCCGTACTCCGCCGCGGGTCATGGTGTTGAACGCCGCGCGCGTCGAGATGCGCTGTGCCTCGTCTGGATGTTCGATTAACGCGGTGAACACGTCCCATATCGAACCAGTCCAGTTGCCTGTACCGGTTGCGACATGGACGCCCTGACTGATCAGGGATGCGGCGGGAGCATGAAATACCGGGCGGTTCGCCACAACCTCTGGAACAAGCGTGACCGAGGCATGGACGGCGCCAAGCCTGTCAATGTGGTGCGCGGTGAGTTCGTGATTGAGCAAGAGCCGATGTCGGCTGCGCATTAAGGCGGCCTTAGGTTGTTGTTCTAATACTTCGAGGATCTGCTCAATCTCGTCAGGCCCGGTGGATTCGATGAGCAATTGCGTCGGTGGTTTCAGCTCAGCTGCCGTATTGTCGAGCTGATCTAACTGTGAGGCAGCGATGAATAACCCATCGGAAGCGGCACCGGCCGTTTCGATTGGTGCATAATGCACACTACCTTCTCCGATGAAAGTAGAACTGAGCAGTATTCGAGGGTCCCGCTCCCCCAGCTGATGGTGGCTGAAGCCGTCGAAAAACGCCGGGGTTACGAGCATATTTTCGATGTCCGTGGTCTCTACCGGACCGCGTGCGGTGGCGGCTACCATCTGTTCGGCGGTTTCATCTGAACCTAGCCAGGCAACAACACCATTATCGATGTGTAGGGCGGTGGCATATGGCTCGGCTACTGAATGGATGTAGCCATTCGTCAAAAGTAAGCTTTCGGTCACTGATCCAAATCTAACTGTTCTATGGCGTTATATTCATCCGCGTCGTCGGCATCGGGTATCCGGATGGATGAGGAATAGGCGACGATGCCGCGATTGACGAGGTCTTTGGCACGACGACACCGTCGGGCGAGATCGGGGTGGGTGTCATCCAGCGACGCCAGCTGATCCAACAGGTCCATGACTTGGCGTGCCCAGCGAATGAAGTCCCCCGCTGCCATCTCTGCACCAGTGAGAGAGGCAAGGAGTTCATTGCCGCGTACCCAGCGGACGATCGGCCATACGAGTCCTGGGTGGGGTTGTGCGGTAATGGTCAGGTCTGCCTCCCGCTCGGCGTGCTGCAGGCGGTACCAATGTTCGTCAACGATGTCGAGCGCTCCCTGAAGCATTTCGGTGGGCATGGCCGGCTGGAAGACCTGGTCTTCTGTCGAGGACTCGAAGACCAGTAGTGCAGCAAGGCCCGCAAGATCTTCGGGAGACATCTCGTCCATGAGACCGGATTGCAAGAGCATCGATACTAATAGGTCCCGGTCCCCGTAGATCCGTCGCAAGCTTTGGCCCGGTTCGGTGACTTGGTCTTCTTCAACGTACCCAAAGTCGGTGAGCAGATTGATGATGCGGTCGAA
>JAJUIX010000016.1 GCA_029267455.1 Enteractinococcus sp.
CCGTGAAGCTGCCGCGCCGGGTCCGCCGAGAAGTGTTGGCGAGCTTGAGCAATGCTGGCACCGGCTTGGATGCTATCGGCCACCCGGTGTTGCTCGTCGACAATCCGCTGTAACTCTGCCAGCCCCCATTCGTAGGTTTCGGCAAGATCAACCGTTGCCCCAAGAAACCGACGAGAGGCCAAGGCGTAGTAGTCAGCTCCCACCGCATCTTCGGTTCGGGCACAAGGCCTGAGGTCTTCGGCTAAATAGTGTGCAAAACCTGCATACGCTTCAGCGGCTTGAGCGGCTGCACGCTCCAAGTCGGAACGCAGTGCATGGGGGAGCTGCGTCGCTGGTGCAATGAGTTCGGTAAAAAATCCTGTCGCGGCGGCCTGTGTCTGGAAGATACAAGCATCAACCTGACGCTGTGCTGGCACCTGCCCTCGCGTCACCGCAGCATCAAGTCGACTGCGATACCCAGATAATGCTGTTTCAACCTTTGATAAGCGCGCTGCAATATTGTGCCAATCCTCGTGAGTCTGGGTTGGCATGAGGTCGAAGGTGGCCCGAATATCCTGTACCGGTGAGGCAATGTTATTGAGTTCTACCACTCCGGTGGCGTGTAGCTGACGATCTACCGTCAGTCGTTCGATCAGCGCGTCGCGAGTCACCGTATCTTGGAAGTTTTCAGGCTCCAGCCCCTTGAGTTCCGTCAGGACCCGGGCCTGTAACTGATCAAGGGCATCGGCGCCATCTTGCGAATAGTCCGGCAACTTATCGGCGTAATCGGGTAAGCCTATTTCGGTTGCCGTCACCGGATCCAGTTCGGCTAAATCTGCAGCATAGCGCTCCGCTAGAGCATCAATAGGGGTTTTGGGCATGATGCTCATCTTAGTGTTTTGAACCCGCTACAGCTGCCAGGCGACAGCACTCAGATAAAAAATACGCCATATCACCCCTAGTAAAAGCTATCTGACCTGATACAATGTGAGCCACATCACTACACCGGAGTTTGTGGAATGTACCCGCAGGGGGCATTTCTTGAGGAGAGCTCAACATGACAACTGAGACAAACCAAGCACCGCTGGTTAAAATGTCCGGAGTCAATAAACATTTCGGCCAATTCCAAGCACTGTCCGACATAAACATCGATATCCCGACTGGCCAAGTGTGTATTGTCGTTGGGCCTTCCGGCTCTGGAAAATCTACGCTATGTCGAACGATCAATCGCCTCGAAACGATCGATAATGATGGCGGCTACATCGAAATTGACGGCAAAAGACTTCCTGAGGAAGGCAAAGCCCTAGCAGCGCTTCGAGCCGACGTGGGCATGGTCTTTCAATCCTTTAATTTATTTGCGCACAAAAGTGTGTTGGAAAACGTCACCCTGGGGCCGATCAAAGTCCGCAAAGTTCCCAAGAAGCAGGCCGAACAAGAAGCCATGGAATACCTCGACCGCGTCGGGGTCGGCGAACAGGCTAGAAAACTTCCAGCGCACTTATCCGGGGGTCAACAACAACGTGTGGCCATCGCCCGTGCGCTTGCTATGAAGCCCAAGGTGCTGCTATTTGATGAACCTACCTCAGCTCTCGACCCTGAGATGGTTCAAGAGGTTCTTGACGTCATGGTCGATCTGGCCGCAGGCGGCATGACCATGGTGGTCGTGACACACGAAATGGGCTTCGCTCGCAAAGCAGGCGATCGATTGTTGTTCATGTCTGAAGGTGCGGTCGTTGAAGACACGACACCACAAGAGTTTTTCACCAACCCCCAGACAGCACGTGCCCAGGACTTCTTGTCGAAGATTCTGACCGAATAACAACTCTCAGTCGCAGCACACACATAACTCTTAATCACAGTTGATCACTACCTGAAAGGTTCACGCCATGAAGACACCTTGGATGAAGATTGCAGCCCTTGGAGCCGCCGGAGCTTTAGCGCTATCGGCCTGTTCACCAAGCGCCTCAGAGGACGCGGGGGCAGAAGCCGAAGGCGGCGGTGGCGGCGGAGGCGACACCATAACTGTCGGCATCAAATACGACCAACCGGGTCTGGGTTTCCGTGAAGGAAATAACCCTCCCACCGGCTTTGACGTGGATGTAGCAAAAGCGGTCCTGGCTGAAATGGGTTATGAAGAAGATCAGATCGAATGGGTCGAATCGCCCACCCCACAGCGTGAAAACATGTTGGAAAATGGCCAAGTCGATATGATCTTCGCGACCTATTCCATTACTGAAGAACGCGATGAACGTGTGGATTTCGCGGGGCCGTACTTCATGGCTGGTCAAGACATCCTGGTTCGCTCCGATGAAGAGGACATCACCCAACCTGAAGATCTCAACGGCCGCAATCTGTGTTCTGTTGCCGGATCGACGCCGGCACAGAATGTGCGTGACATGTATGCGGACGAAGTCGAACTGGTCGAACAAGATGGCTATAGCGAATGCTTGACCTTCCTACAATCAGGCCAAGTCGATGCTGTGACTACCGACGACATCATCCTCGCCGGATTAGCTGCTACAGAAGAGTACGCCGGCCAGTTCAAGGTTGTCGGAAATCCATTCTCCGAAGAGCCTTACGGCGTAGGCCTTCCAGAAGGCGATACCGAAAACTGTGAAGCAGTCAATGAGGCTATCCAAACCCTGCAAGAAAACGGCACCATTGATGAACTGCTCGCCACGAATACCGAAGGTGTTGACTACGAGGCAAACGCTGAACTCAATGACAACATTGAACTCGTCAGCTGCGGCGAGTAACGCCTAACCGGCTCAGCTACTCAAGCTTTTGGATTCGGTGTCCTAGACGCCATCTGGGGCACCGAATCCCGAGGTCACTGACTCATGAACTCACATCTATAGGCGGGCAGTTATGGAAGATATTCTCTTTCTTTTTGAGCAATATCCCATTTTTGAAGGATTTTGGACCAACATCAAACTGGCGTTTTGGTCCAGTATTTCTGCCTTTACACTTGGGGTAATCCTTGCGCTATTTCGTATATCGCCGGTACGGTCACTCAGCTGGTTGAGCGCAGCCTTCATTAACCTCGTACGAAATATCCCGCTGACAGTCTTGGTGGTCATGGCGGTATTAGTCTTCTGGGGACAGCTCCAGATCAGTCTGCATTCAGACTTTAATACGAACTTCTTTCTCCTGGCCACGATCGCGCTATCGATGTACCACGCCCCGTTTTTTGCGGAAGCCATCCGCTCGGGAGTTAACACCGTGCCGCTCGGGCAGGCCGAAGCTGCTCGGGCAATCGGTCTGGGCTTTTTTTCTGCTGCGCGATTGATCATTATCCCGCAGGCCTTACGCGGTGCTATTACTCCCATCGGAAATACCCTCATTGCGCTGATCAAAAATACCACCGTCGCCGCTGCGGGATCCGTTTTGGAGGCCTCGGGCGTGATGCGCACCATGATCGAATTTAACCCCAACCTAATGGTCGCTATATTTTTGATCATAGCGATCGGATTCAGTCTCATCGTCATACCGGTGGGCCTCATAACCACGTGGTTATCTGAAAAACTGGCGGTGACCCGATGAGTAATCAATACGTTCTCTTTGATACCCCTGGTCCTCGGGCCAAAAGAATCACCACCCTGTTGAATATTGTCGTCGCGCTGCTCGTCGTCGGTGTGCTGGTGTGGATTTACCGTGCTCTTGACGCGCAAGGCCAGATGGAGGCCCATCTGTGGTGGAATGCCATTAATGTCAATGCGTGGGTAAATTATTTGCTACCCGGTATCCAATTCACCTTGCAAGCGGCAGCCATCGCAGTGGTCTCGTCTGTTATTTTTGGCCTGCTGTTTGGATTTCTACGGCTCGCCCCAGTCCGAGCATTGCGGTGGATCTCAATGGTCATCGTCGAGTTCTTCCGCGCTGTGCCCGTTCTGGTCCTGATGGTATTTCTGCACTTTTTCTTCTCACAGTTCATGGCAGCGGTCATTGATCCACGAAACTCTGCCTACTATGCGGTGATCGTTGCCCTGACCCTGTACAACGGTGCGGTCATCGCCGAACTGGTTCGTTCAGGCGTACGTTCCCTGCCAGCAGGTCAACGCGAAGCCGCGTTAGCTGTAGGGATGACCACCACGGGATCGCTGCGCAATGTGGAAGTCCCACAAGCGCTGGTGGCAATGTTGCCATCGCTGGTCTCGCAGTTCGTGATTATCCTGAAAGACTCAGCACTGGGCTACATCATCGGTTTTGCCGAATTGTTGCGGTACTCCCGCCAGCTTGGTGCAGGCTACGGCAACATCATGCAGGCCCTCGTGGTAGCCGCAGTAATCTTTATCGTGATCAACTACGCTCTGGTATGGCTCGCCCAGATCCTATCTCGCCGACTCAGTTCTCGAACCTCAGGGGATGTCGCAATCGGTATTCCCGGAGTCGTGCAGTTCGCAGGTGACGCGCCCGCAGAAGCAGAAACCACCGACACACGGTCGCAGGCCATTATTGCCAAAGAACAACGGGAGGAATGAAAGGGTTAATGACCTCGCGGCGGACTATGCCACCCCGACACCGCCGTCCAGGTGGAAATCACGCGGTTACGTGTCGAGTAATCCACCGGCGGCTCGACAGGCGGCGTTTCAACAAGCTGGGTATTAATGACCGCCAGCAGCGCAGCCGTTTCTTCTTCGCTGAGTGAGGTCCCATGGACCTTGATACCAGTTGATGTTGGTTGCGTTGTCATAGTGGAATATTTCCGTGTTTCTTTGCAGGACGAGATTCACGTTTGGCAACAGTTGCCCGCAGCGCTCGGACTACTTGCGCACGCGTCTCAGATGGTGCAATGACCGCGTCGATATAGCCCGAATTTGCCGCTTCATAGGGGTTTAGGAGGGCGGTCTCATAATCTTCAATCAATTCAGCACGTCGTGCTTCGACATCTCCGCCGGCTTCTTCCACAGCGGCTAGATCCCTGCGATACAGAATATTGACAGCTCCTTGTGCGCCCATGACCCCGATTTGGGCGGTCGGCCAGGCCAGGTTCACATCCGCGCCCAGCTTCTTTGACCCCATAACAATGTAGGCTCCGCCAAACGCCTTGCGAGTGATCACCGTGATTTTCGGTACGGTCGCCTCGGCATACGCATAAATCAGTTTCGCGCCACGCCGGATAATGCCCGAGTGTTCTTGATCCACCCCGGGCAGGAAACCCGGCACATCGACCAGCGTGACAATTGGGATGTTGAAGGCATCACAAAACCGTACAAACCGTGCAGCCTTTTCAGAGGCGGCAATGTCTAAGGTTCCGGCGAGTTGCGAAGGCTGATTCGCCACAACTCCCACGGTGCGACCCTCGATACGGCCCAGTCCCACAATCACGTTTGGTGCATATCGTTCTTGAATCTGCAATAGTGCACCGTCATCGACGAGGGCGGCAATGACTTCCAACATGTCGTATGGCTGATTGGCCGAATCTGGAATGATCGTATCCAGCGCCAAGTCTTCGACGTTGGTTTCCAGGTCCTGTTCAATCGGAGCATCCTGGGTGATGAAGTTATGGGCCGGAAGGTAATCCAGTAATTCTGAGACCCAGTCGAAGGCATCCTGCTCGTCGGTTGCCATATAGGCTGCGGTGCCCGAGGTCTCGTTATGTTGCCGGGCGCCACCGAGGGTCTCCATATCTACATCTTCACCGGTAACGGATTTGATGACATCGGGGCCGGTAATAAACATGTGAGATGTCTGATCGACCATCACCACAAAGTCAGTTAGGGCAGGGGAGTAGGCAGCCCCACCGGCGGCAGGCCCCATGATGATCGAGATCTGCGGGACCACACCGGAGGCCATGACATTTGTGCGGAAGATATCGGCGAACATCGCCAAGGAATCGACACCCTCTTGAATACGAGCGCCCCCGCCGTCGTTAATGGCAATGATGGGGAAACCGTTGGTCACCGCGAATTCTTGGGTCTTGACGATCTTTTCGCCATTAACCTTCGACAACGACCCACCAAATACGGTGAAGTCCTGCGCGTAGACCGCCACATGGCGACCATCAATGGTGCCGTATCCAGCTACGACCCCGTCACCTTCGGGATGCCTCGCGTCCATACCGAACGCTGTGGTGCGGTGGGTACGCAGCTGATCGAATTCGACAAATGAATCATCATCTAATAGCGCATCGATGCGCTCGCGGGCCGTCTGTTTGCCTCGAGCATGTTGACGATCGACTGGGCCTTGACCGGTAGGCAGCATTGCCGCCTCGCGACGGTGGAAAAAGTCTTCGAGTTTGCCAGCCGTAGTGGTGAGATCCGGGGTCGTTACGCCCAAATTTTCACCAGTTTGTGCGGGGTTGGTCAACGGGTCCTCCAGGGTAGAGTATGGCCTGTATCCTGGATAATACTACCGGTTGTTGAAGATGAAGGTTCTTGTAGGTGGCACAACTAGACCAGCAGCAGATCGCCCCGGGCGTTTACTGGGTCGATCAAACAGGCTCGACGCAAGATCTTGCCGTCGGTGCCGAACACATACTGAAACACGGTGATGTTATCGCCACCGATAATCAAACCGCCGGCCGAGGACGACTTGATCGGAGTTGGGACACCCCCGCAGGTACAGCTGCCGCCATGTCGTTGCTGGTGCGGCCAAAAATTGCGACGCACCTAATGAGTACCCTAACGTTAGTCGTAGCTGACGGATTGGTACGGTGGTTTCGAGAACTCGGAGTTTCCGCCGGAGTAAAATGGCCCAATGATGTACAAGGGCCAGATGGGAAAAAACTGTGCGGCATTTTGGCCCAGTGGTTACCCGAAACACAAGCGGTGGTTATCGGTATCGGCACGAATTTAGATTTTGGTCAGGGGCCACGCCTTGAAACCGCTGCGGCGCTAGCGGATTATGGGGTCACGATGCCAGCTCAAGATTTCGTTATCGCTGCTCGCAAACGGTTGATCAATGCCGTGGATGTATTTGCGACCTCTCCCGATACGAAAACCCTCGAATCGACCATGAGCACGCTTGGCCAACAAGTCAAAGCGATCATGCCAGATGGCAATCATGTGTATGGCACAGCTGTAGGACTCGGGGAGACGGGTAGCCTATTAATACAGGGTGAAACGCTACAAGAAATTTTCGCGGCCGATATTGTCCATTTACGGCCGGCTTAAACCATTGGCGCCACAATTGAAGGAGGGGAAATGCGATCGCACTACGTGACGGGTGAACACTTGCTGGTGCGTACCCGGGCACATCCATCGGTGCTGATACGTCCCGCCTGGAATCTCGTGCTGTGGGCTGGTGCCGCCGGGTTCTTCTCTGGAATATTAGCCAGTTACACGATGCCTCAGTTCATCCGCGACATTGCCCCCACACTGACGACGATAGGGCTGGGGCTCATCGCTATCGGCGTGTTTCTTACCGTCGTTCGCCCGGTCTGGAAGTGGCTGGTATCCAGCTATGAAATCACCACGCACCGGGTCGCGCACAAGCTGGGTGCCATTGCTGTCAAACGTCATTGGGTAGCGCTGCACTCATTGGTGTCACTGACAGTTCACCAGACTCGTCGGCAACGGCGTCGTGGATCGGGCGATTTACACCTCATGAACTCGCGTGGCCAAACCTGGGTGCTGCATGACATTCCGAATATTTCCGAATTTCAAACTCTTGTCGATATGGAACGTTTTGGTTCCTATGGCCGCTACGCCAGCGGTCCGCTCAGTGAAAGTAGGGGCTAGTGAGCAACGATTCAGACAACCATAGTGATCCCACACCCACCCGGCCACTCGATGTGGTGCAGCCGTCCTCGTCGTCACCTACATCTTCCGACCTCGGGGATGCTGAACCGTTTTCGGAAACCTGGACTCAAGCAATCAAGGTTCTGGATGAAGAACTCATCGGAGGGCCCCGGTTGCTGACCCCTCGCGATCTGGCCAAAGAGCTCGGGGTGTCGGTTGTCTCAGCCCGCAAAATCTGGCGCGCCATGGGCTTTCCAAATATTAAAGCCGACGAAAAGGTCTTTACCCAACAAGACGTCGCAGCCATGGCCACGATTGTGGAACTGGTCCGCGAAGACGTGCTCAACGAAGAAACCGCCATTTCGATTGCTCGGTCGATCGGTCAGATGACCGACCGCATGGTTGTATGGCAAATCGAGGCGCTCGTAGAAGACAAAATGAGCTCCGAGGGACTGTCCGACCCGGAAGCCCGCCGTGAAGTTGTCCGGCTCTTACCCTCGGTCATCGCGTCCCTCGAAGATGTCGTGACGTACTCCTATCGACGGCAGCTCAACTCTGCCCTGCAACGCTTGACCGTGCGAGTTGAAGCCGGTTTGGCTGCTTCCGAAGAAGGCCGCGACGGCACCGAAGATGACACACCACTGCCGTTGGCTCGCGCCGTGGGTTTCGCCGACATGGTTTCCTACACTGCCCTGTCTCGGACCATGAGTGAACGCACCTTAGCCCAAATGGTGCAACGGTTTGAACAAATCTGTGCCGAAATCATTGCGGAGGGTGGCGGACACCTCGTGAAAACCGTCGGTGATGAAGTATTGTTCAACGCGGAAACTCCCGAGGCCGGTGCTGACATTGCTTTGGCGTTATCCCAAGCGCTCAGTGATGATCCAGTCTTGCCGTCTGCTCGTGTTTCCGTAGTGTGGGGCCGGGTCCTGTCGCGACTGGGCGATATTTATGGACCCACCGTCAACCTGGCGGCACGACTGACTGCCTTGGCTGATCCCGGCACTGTCCTGGTAGATCAGCTGACCGCCAATGTGTTGGCCGATGATGAGCGGTATATTTTAATTCCCCAGCCCCCACAGTCGGTGCGCGGGTTCGGTCCGATTTATCCATCGATGCTCCTGCGGGGTGCTGGAGACGGGATAGAGGTTGATTAATGTACAGTTTTACAGCCGCGGCCGCTACTGATGCGGGTCATATGCGAGATCTCAACGAGGACTCATATTTGATCCGTGACGGGCTGTATCTCGTGGCCGATGGCATGGGCGGTCACGACGGCGGGGAATTGGCTTCTGCTGCCGTAGTCGAAACCTTCGAACAGGCCTATGCCGAAACCCAGCAACCCTTTGAACTGGCTCACCTACAGGGGTGGCTCACCCAGGCCAACCGGGCAGTGTATGACATCGCCGAAGGTCGCGCCGGGACCACGCTGACGTTACTGAGTAATGTCGTACACCAAGGCAAAGAACAACTCGTGGTCGCCAACGTGGGCGATTCGCGCACCTATCGTTACCGGGCCAATGACGAAGCCTTCATTCAACTGACCCAAGATCACTCGGCGGTCGCTGAAATGGTGCGGCTTGGACAGTTGAGTCCTCAAGAAGCCCGCGAACACCCCGCCCGCAACGTCATTACTCGTGCTGTGGGCTCCACGCTGCGGCTGCTCGCCGATGTCGTGTTACTCGATGCCAATCCAGGGGATCGGTTTTTATTGTGCACCGACGGACTGACCGGTGCCGTCGAAGACCAAGAGATTGGATTGGTGCTTGGTGCGGCAGCAACCGTCCAAGACGCCGCGAATCAGCTCATCGAACTCGCCCTAGAAGCTGATGGATCGGACAACGTCACAGTCGTCGTCACTGAAGTCACCGAGTCAGCACAGTAGAATGGCTCGTGTGAATACTCCTGATCCTGAACTTCTCGAGCGCTACGAAACTCTCAAAGACCAGGTGCGACATCACCGACGCGCCTATTACGTGAACGATGCACCGGAAATTTCCGATGCGGCCTTCGATGCTCTCTTTCGTGAATTAGAAGATCTCGAGGCCCTCCACCCGGAGATCGTCACGGGTGACTCACCCACCCAGGAAGTCGGTGGCAATGCGGTCTTTTCGCCCGTTGAACACCTGACCCAGATGTATTCGCTCGAAGATGTCTTCTCGACTGAAGAACTCGAAGCATGGTTTGCCCGGGTCGGTGGACGACTGTCCCGCCTAGGCGTTGAAGAGGACATCGGTTGGTTGGCAGAAGTCAAAATTGACGGGCTGGCGGTCAACCTGCTCTACCGCAACGGCTCGTTGGTACAGGCGGCAACCCGTGGTGATGGCGTCATCGGCGAAGACGTCACCCACAACGTCCTGACGATTAAAGAAGTTCCCACGAAGCTGACCGGGGATGATATCCCTGAGGTGTTAGAAGTACGCGGTGAAGTTTTCATGCCGCCGTCAGCGTTTGCAGAACTCAACGAAGCACGCGCCGAAGCCGGTCTGGCCCCCTTTGCCAATCCGCGCAACGCTGCCGCCGGATCACTGCGACAAAAGGATCCCGCCGAAACGGCGAAACGGCGCCTATCCATGTTCGTCCACGGACTCGGTGCCGTATCCGGGGCCACCATTACCTCCCAGCACCAGGCGTATGAAAAACTCGAGTCTTTGGGATTACCGGTATCACCCTACAACAAACTCATCACCGGTCCTTCCGATAAAGTCGCCCAACAGGTCATCGACTACATCGAAGAATATGGCGAGCGTCGCCATGACCTTGTGCATCAAATTGACGGCATTGTGGTCAAAGTCGACCATGTGACCTACCAACAACAGCTCGGTTTCACCTCGCGCACCCCACGCTGGGCCGTAGCCTTTAAGTATCCGCCTGAAGAAGTGCACACCAAACTGCTCGATATTCGAGTCAACGTGGGGCGCACCGGTCGTGTGACACCCTATGCGGTCATGCAGCCGGTGTTTGTGGATGGTTCGACCGTCTCGATGGCCACCCTGCACAACAAAGACGTCGTCAAAGCGAAAAACGTCAAAATTGGTGACACCGTGGTACTGCGGAAGGCCGGCGACATCATTCCCGAAATTGTCGGCCCGGTCTTGCCCCTGCGCGACGACGATGTTGAAGACTTCGTCATGCCGAGCCACTGTCCATCGTGCGGAACCGAACTTCGTCCGTTAAAAGAAGACGACGTTGACCTGCGCTGTCCCAACGCTAAAAGCTGCCCAGCACAGCTCACCGGACGCATCGAACACGCAGCCTCCCGAGGCGCATTTGATATTGAAGCCCTAGGCGAAGAAGCCGCCACGTGGCTCACCAACGGTCCAGGTCCGAATCCCGCAGACAACGCAGGGATCGTTGAACCTCAAGGGCCCGGTGTGCTGACCTCCGATGCCCAACTCTTTGATCTGGCCACTAACGGCGATGAGGCGTTGAAAGCCAAACTGGCCGATGTGTATGTGTGGCGAGAAAAGCGGAACAAGGGGCAGGCCACCGGTATATGGGAAAAAGTTCCGTACTTCTATAAACGCACCGTCCACGAGCCCACGGCAAATACCCTCCGGCTCTTTGACGAATTAGAAAAAGCCAAATCTCAGCCGCTATGGCGAGTATTGGTAGCCCTATCCATTCGTCACGTCGGGCCAACCGCGGCCCGAGCGTTGGCGGCATCCTTCGGCTCGATGGATGCCCTGCGTGAAGCCGCCCTGGCACAAGACTACGAACGGTTCACCTACGTGGATGGGGTCGGGGAGGTCATTGCCACCGCCGTCATGGAATTTTTCGCCGAAGATTGGCGGCTTGAGATTATCGACGCCTGGGCGGCCGCCGGAGTCACCATGGCCGATGAGGTCAGTGAAGACTCCACGCTATTAGAAGGCGTGACGATCGTGGTCACCGGCACGTTGGAAAACTTTACCCGGGACTCGGCGAAAGAGGCCATTCTGTCGCGCGGCGGCAAAGCAACCGGCTCGGTTTCGAAAAACACTGACTATCTGGTCGCTGGTGAAAATGCCGGTTCGAAACTCGCGCGAGCCGAGCAG
>JAJUIX010000064.1 GCA_029267455.1 Enteractinococcus sp.
GCGGTGGTGAGCAGTCCGAGTTCACCACGGAAGGGTTGGGTTTCGGTAACCCAGAGATCTTCGAAGTGTTTCAGGGTGTTGAGATCCATGAGCAGAGAGCTGGCTTCGATGCCAGCCGCTCGGAGACTATGCAAAATACGAAAGCCGTGGGTGTCTAGATCGCCCCAGTAGAGCACTTGAGCCTGATGAATCCACGGCAGTTGAGCTAACCCAGAAACCGCGGTCCCCTTGCCGAAGATCGCCACCAGGTCGCGCGCGGGTGGAAGGGTGAGGAGTGAGATGAGGTTTTCGACAATCAGCACGTTTGCCGGTGCGATATCGAGTCGGGCGAGCTGTTCAACCGGTGCGGTGATATCTGACAAGCCGTGCAGCCACATGGTCTCGTCAAGTAGCCGAATGCGCCACAGCTCAGGTTCCGCGCGGATACCTAGGGTCTTGTGCCCGGTATGGGCGATGTGGAGTTGGGTGACCAATCTGTTGTGTTCTTTGATCCACTTGGTATCGACCCCACGGATCGGAAGTTGCCGGATATAAAGGTTTGACGCGGGGTTTTCGGCCAGCCAGGTGAGGACGCCAACCAGCCGCTGGAAATCGATTTCCTCGAGAGCAGCGATGAGCTCTGTGTTACGGATGAGGGCGGCGCGAAACTCCTCTGAATCATTTGCCGGTTGCTGATGTAGTGTTTCGAAGCGAGTCAGTAGGCTGTTCCAGTGTTTTGTTTGCCCGAGGACCGCGGCGACCTCGGCTGGATCGTGCATTTCTAATCGCACTGGCACTTGCTGATTACCTAACAGCGACCACTGGCGAGTCTCCCATTGCACGTAAGCAGCCATTTTGGTGTGTGCTCGCCACGAAGTCACCCAGTCGATTGCGGCTTGTTGATCCTGCATCGCCGCCCGCTGCGTGGGTGGGTGTAATGGCACGCTTGCTGCAACCGGCGTGGCGTCTTCCAAACCGAGGCGCTGTAATGCCCAAGAGCCAGCGTGCCGACGATAGGCTTTGCGCAATCTGTCGAGAGCAGCAGCGGTGGTCACGCGTTTTACCACAGTCCCTCCGGTTGATTATTATTCGATGATATTGTGGTCGAAGTAGGATCTGCCCCGTCACCAAGTGTGGCCGAGGTTTCTGCTGGAGTAGGGTTGGCTGGTCCTGTGCTGTTGGCATACTCGGACTCGTTGTTCGTCAACGAAGTGTTGTCTATGCGATCAGTGGTTTCTACTTCGACAAGTGCCACTGATGACTTGCGCGCATCTTCAATACTGATCACTGCTGTGCCATCAATGTAGGCGTCTAAGGTTTCTAATAATTTCAGGGGAGTGGCCAGCACCATGTGGAAGCCGAATTCTTGAAATATATCCATGGCTAGCCGGGTGAAACGGCTATCGGCCTTATCGAAGGCTTCGTCCATCATGACCGTGCCGAATCCTGGCACGTCCGCATCCACCCCTGCGAGCTGATAACGCAGTGCAGCAGCCAGACAGAAGGTCACAAGTTTTTGTTGTTGACCGCCGGATAGCCCCGCCGACGAATCAAAAGCATCGACCTCCACGCCGCTTCCATCTAATTCTCGTGCCCGGAACCGTACGTGGAACCGGGTATCAAGGACCTGACGTCGCCAACTGACATCGGTTGGATCGGAAGAATCGATCTTTTGCATGATGCCATTCATGATGTGAAAGCGGGATTCGGCAGATTCATCGTCTTCTCCGCCCCAGGAACCCGAGGCGATTGTGTGCAAATCTGCTAGAAACTCACGAGCCTTATCGTTCTGGTTATTCAACACCACAATATCCAGGTATGTGCCAGGGTTGAATTCGGAACGAGCCAGGGACGCATTGATTGGGGCAATTCGGTCTTGGACTCGGCTGAGGTTGCCGCGAATCTCGCTAGCTAGGCTTGCCACATTATTTTGCGATTGGGTTCTGAGGAGTTCAAAGAAACGTTCTTCGAATCGTGGTAGTCCGTCGGAAATGATGTTCTCTAATAGTCTGTGGTACCCCTGCCGGTCATCGATATACACGGTCAGATTTGCCGCAACGGATTCCCACTGGTTGCGGAATGCTTGTGCTAGCTCTTGAAATCTTGATGCCGCAGTATTTGCTTGGTTTTGGAAATGTTGCAGTTCTTTATGCAGTGCGGTGGTGACTTGCCGGGACACCCGGTCGATTTTGTCATGGGTTAGGCGTCGAGACTCCGCGGTCGTGACAAATAGTGCTTCCAGGCGTTGGCTAAGATCTGACGACAGTTCGATGGAACTGGCTTGCTCCTGCAGCTCGTCAATAGAAGCTGCGAGAGTTTCGAGGTGCTGCTGGGCGGCATACACCGCTTTCAGCTTTTCATCGTGAGTTCTTTCAGCAGCAGATTTCCAGGATGTCGCCTCCGTGAGACGACGTTGTGCTTCGATAAGATCAGTATTGGACGATTGTAGCTCCACCAGCTTGTCTTGCAGTTCAGATAACCGTAGCTCGGCGGTTATTGTATCGATTGATTCCCACCGAAGCGTTTCCACATCCCGGAGCAGGTGCAAGCGTAACTGTTCATGATCTTGTTGTTGCTGAATCTTGTTGAGCTGTTGATCGAGCCGGTCGTATTCGTCGGTGAGTTCTTGCAGCCGGGTGGCAAATGTTTCGTATTTTTCGTGATTACTCAGTCCCATGACCCAGTGAGATGGATCGTCCACCCGATGCCGGTCGTCTTTTTCATAGCGGGTGGCACCTCTGCGCACCTGTCCTGCTCGGGTGACCGCGTGCTGAAAATCTCCGAATTGTCGGGCGTCTTCGACCGCTTCATAATCGTAGCGGTGAGTCAACTCCGCGTGGATCCAGGCCTGCATGGGGTGTGCTGGAACATGCACCCGGTTGACAATCGAGTTGGGGTACTTGACCGGTTTCGGACTCGGATCTGCGTTCGGTACCACCTCGGCTACGATCCGGGCGCCCAGATACTGGCGATCAATCGTATCTAACACGGTTGCGCGGTGGGCTTGGGGGACCAGCAAGGTCGTGGCTAACGGTCGTAAGACTCGTTCGATCGCGCCTGTCCATTGATGGTACTCCGAGCGGACTTCCATGAGCTCGCCGGCAAATGGCAGACTCTTTTCCGGGATGCCAGCGGTCTGTGCAATGATCTGGCGAGCTTGCTGTAACCGCAGCGGCATGTTGGATGGCGATGCCTGTAGTGAGCGCAGCTCTGCCTGCAGTTCCTTGCGGGCCACTTCGTTTTGCCCCCGCTGCGTTCCCACCTCGAGCAGTTGTTGTCGCAGTTCGTCCCGTCGGGCGGTGGCATTTGCGATATCTTCTTTTGCCTGAGTGCGCAGCTCTTCAAAATCCTGCCAGGTGTATGGCAACTCGATTTGAACCTGCATGAGCTTTTGTTGCAGGTCGTGGCGGGCCTGCTGAATGGTGGTGACTTCGTTTTGCTGGCTTTGGATTTGATCCTCTAAAGACTGCAGCGCCCCGCCGCCGGCTTCTAACAGGAATTGGTTTGCAAGATTGTGATCGGCGATCGCATCGTCACGCCGTTGCCTTGCAATTTCATATTCGCCTTCATGCTCGAGCAATTGGCGTCTGACCTTCTCGGCTGCTTTTGAGACCAAGTCAAATTTGGCCAGGGTGGTGTAATCCTCCAGCCCGGACAACAGGTATTCGTTATCCGCGACGCGGTGCTGTGCTGTTTCGTAGTCTTCGGCGGGTGCCTGCAGCGCAGTGAGCGCATCGCGTTGCTGACGAGCGTCAACCACCGTTTCGTAGGCCTGGGAGAGCTCATGAAATTGGTCCTTGGCTGTGGTAGCCAGTTGAAAGGTGCGCGGCTCATCGAGCATGAACGAACGAAATAGGTCGTCCAGGTTTCCCAGTGATTTGGCCGATTGAGTGCGATGCAATAATTTCAGTGCGTTGTCACCAGAAATGTTGAGCATCCGTTTGAACCGGTTGGCAAAGGTCGAGTGTCGGTCGGTAATGAGTTCGGCTTCCGGTACACCACGTTTCAGCTGCCGGACGTTAATACCCGAGTCGATGAACTTGCCAAATTCCGTGATCTTTCGGTCGTCCCGAAGAATAATGGATTGCTCTTGGACATCCGCGTTCTGCATGGCACCACGACGCAGATAGTACAGTTTGATCAGCACGATGGGATCGGCATCAACACCGTTGCCGAAGCTCAGCTTGATCGCAGAGAAGGTTGCTTCGTCACGTAAATAGTGACTCACGACTTCACCGGTTCCAGTATCGGTGCCGCGACGGAAGGCGCCGCGAACATACGACACTAAACTTCGGGCATGGGGCCCACGAGCGGAACTGTCGTGGGCGGCGGCGTTAAATCGAATCTCACCGCGTGGCACCAGGACGGTTGAGACAGCATCCAGGAGTGAGGATTTTCCTGAACCGGAAGGACCAGTGATGAGAAATCCCTGGCGGGTGATGGGCAGTTCCCAGAAGCCCTGGAAAGTCCCCCAGTTGTAGACTTCGATTTTGTTCATTCGCCACTGGCCGGGCAAGATCGTGGTCGTCATGCGTCGTCCTCTTCGTGTTCATCATCGTCGTCTAGCGGCAGGTGTGCTTCGCGGATCCGCTCGTATTCACGCCTAATCGCCCGGATCTCTTCGGGACCAAAAATGACGGCTAGTACCGGCGAAATCTCATACCGGCCCGGAGTGGAGGTTTCGTACAGGATGCCAAGTTTTTCAAAACGCGTCCAGGCGGCTCTGACACGTTTTTCAAACAGGGCAGGATCGGAACCGCCCACCCCCTGAAAGACCGACAGTTGTTCGACGGTTTCCGCCTCATCGATAATCGCCCGGGACTGGTTGGAGTCTTGCATCAGCCGCTGTCGCAGGTGCAGTAGCAATACCGATTGGATATGCGTGAGCTTGGTTGCTCGCACTACCCGGGGTGCGGCGTCGTCGTCGACATTGCGAATGAAGGCGACCTCACGTTCATGGTCCACGACCAGTACTAGATAGAGATCTGCTAGACGAGATCGGATGATTTTTTCATCGACGAGGATGCGCGCCCACAAATTGCTGTGTCGGCCAGCAGAAATATATGGTCCGCGCAACAGTTGCAGCAGCGTTCTGCGAGTTTCGGCGTGTAGGACACCGGTATCGGAATCCCAGAGTTTGTATTCGGGGTTTTCATTCGGTTCAGTGAATGCGTCGGGAGATATCGGGTCGGGAAATGTTGGGTTGGTCATTGCACAATTCTTTCGTCGAAAATGAATAGGTCGATGTGAGCGTTGCGATCATCCCAGCACACTGTTTCGGTATTCCCGCGATACCAGGTGCCGTGTTCTTGGCCCAGCACAATGAGACCGACCACCGATGCAATGCCTTGGGTAGCCGGAAAGTGCTCTAAGACCTCTGCGATACTGGCGGTGCCGTGGTCCCCGATCACGGTGTTGACATTGGATTCCAGCTCGTGCATGTCAATGTCCATGGTCCGGGCCAGGTGTTGGATCTCGGCTAGTGACACAACACCGGTGTGATTCGTCTCTGTGATCTCGGCGACGCGGTAGTCACCTGGATTGTTGAGTCGCAGCGCCGAAACCGAGGCTATCTGGTCCAAACGTGACATCTGCAGCGCCACGTCGTATTCGTCGGTGGGGCGGATGATATCGGAAATCTGCATGGCTTCTTTCAGCGCGGCACGCAGTTCTCGGTTTAGGCGGCGCTCTTCGGCTAACCGTTGGGTTTGGACAAAGCGGCGCAGACTGCGACTAAAAGACGTCAGAATCTGGTGCACCTCGGTTGATCGGTCCTGTAGCAGTGGCAGCATCCGACGTAATGCACGCAACTGGGCCGGGGTCAGCTGGGCCGCAAAGTCTCGTTCGGTAATGGTTCGCACGGCGTCTTCAAATTCCAGGCCGCGCTCCGGGTCGAGGAGGAGCTGGTAGAAACCATAGAATGATCGCCCGGCGTCGGAGTCTGCCAAAATATCAACGCCGCGGAAAATATCTTCGAGTACTTCGGACCGAGAATCGTCAGAATCAATGAGTTTTTCGCGAAGATCGTGGTTCAGGCCTTCGATTTCTTGTCGAACGCGGGCAAAGTCCGAAGGGACCTCGGTGACAAGGTTGAGGATCTCATCGACCCGCTCGGTAGCTCGTTCGGGGTCAAGCACATCGAAATCCCCAGCTGATAACCGTTGCATTTGGTCTTCAATTCGGGCCTTTTCAGCCTCGAGGTTCGCCAATCGTGAGGTGATATCCGGGTCAGTTTCGGCTACCAGTTGGGCTATCATACTTTGGATGGTGGCCAGACGAGATTCCGTCACCGTGCGCCGCGGCGTGTGGAGTGCATCGATGAATTGCAGCGCGGCCAGCGCACCGGGGGATAGCTCAAAGGTCTCTTCGCGGGCCTCAGTGCTGGGACGACGAATCAAGATGCCGGCACGGCGCCAATCAGCAATGTAATCCTGGGCCGTCCGGGGTAAGTCGAAACCTTCGGAGCGCAACTCTTCGAGATCTTCGGTGATCTGTTCGAATAGCTCCGGGGCGGGAATCTGGCGTTGTTCACCGGTAAACCGCTGTTCTAATATGGCCAAAACCACGGGCGCATTCTGGGCGCGCAGAAGTGCCAGGGCGGCGTTTGTGGTGGCAATGCGTTGATGGGCTAACGCCCGGCGGACCAGACTCATATGAGCTCTATCATAGTCGCTGGCCGTCGGTTAACATTTAGCGTGTGAGGCGACGGATGGGAATCTCGGGGTCGGCCAACTGTGCCGGGTCCACACTGATGTTCCGGGTGATCATGCGGGTGGCTGCGCGAATGACCATTTGGTCGTCGATCGCTGCGGCGCCCATGAGTTCGTCACCGTCGACCACAAAAATTGCGTTGTCCCCGCGGTGGACGAGATGTTCGTGAGCGTCTGGGATGACGCGGCCAACGGCCTGCACATCGTGACCGAATTGATCCGACCAGACCCACTGCGGCGTCGGGGCATCCGGTCGGGTACCCAAAATCGTGTGGACAACGTGGGCGGCCGAGGCTCGCCCGTGATCCCAGTGGTCCTGGCGCGGGTGCCCCTTGATTCGGCACACATCGCCGATCGCGTAGATACCGGGGACATTAGTGCGGTAGTGCTCATCGACCACGATGCCGTCGTCAATGGTCACGCCCGAACCCTCCGCGACTGCGACGGCTGGTTCAATTCCGACGGCGGCGACCAC
>JAJUIX010000197.1 GCA_029267455.1 Enteractinococcus sp.
ACCCGAAGTTTGGCATCTAGGTTCGACAGTGGCTCATCCATGAGGAAAACCTTGGGCGAACGTACAATGGCTCGTCCCATGGCCACGCGCTGGCGCTGCCCGCCCGAGAGTGCTTTGGGTTTGCGGTCTAGATAGTCTTGCAGGTCCAACAGTTTCGCAGCTTCAAGCACCTGGCGTTTGCGTTCGGCTTTGGGCACGCCGGCAATTTTGAGCGCGAAGCCCATATTGTCTTCCACCGTCATGTGCGGGTACAGGGCATAGCTTTGGAACACCATGGCAATGTCGCGATCTTTGGGTGACACATCGGAGACGTCTTCGCCCCCGATCAGGATGCGACCTTCATCGATGTCTTCGAGCCCAGCCAGCATACGCAGCGCCGTGGATTTGCCACACCCCGAGGGGCCCACGAGCACGAGAAATTCGCCGTCCTCAATTTCTAGGTTGAGGCGGTTAATCGCCGGCCGAGCGCCAGGAGTATAGATTCTACTGGCTGCGTCGTAGGTCACAGATGCCATCGTCGGTTCTACCTTTCACCACACAGTGGGCTGAGGTGAACCCGCACGCCAGCGTCTGGGTTCACCTCAGCGTGTCAATCAGGAGGGGTTTACTGTTCTACTTCGTCAGCCAGGTCTGACTCGTAGATGGACTCAAGCTCGGACTGTACCCCTTGCAGGGTTTCTTCAACGTCAACATCCGAGGTGAGGATTTCCTGCAGGGCCTGGGACAGTGCCAGGTCACCACCGGGGACGAAGAGCCGGGCGTGGTCTTGGACGCGGGCGCGCTCCAACTGGTTGACGGCGGTTTCGAACTGCGGGGTCTCGGCGTAGACGTCAGACATGTCCGCGTCGGTGTGGACTGGCACATAGCCGGTTGCTTCGGAGAACTTTGCGGTTGATTCGGCACTGGACATGTGCCCGGCAAACATGGCTGCGGCCAGTTGACGTTCCGGTGTGCTGTCGGAGGCGATCATCAGGCCTGCACCACCGGTTGGGGTCTCACCTTCGGCAGCTGGGCCGTCTGGCAAGAAGGCGGTGCCGACTTCGAAGTCGGCAGATTCGAGGATGCCACCCAGGGAACCGGTGGACTGGACGATCTGGCTGGTCGCCCCGGCAGAGAAGTCATCGGCTGGGTCGCCGGAGGCCACGTTGGCCCAGTCGTTGGTGGCGTCTTGAGCGAATTGGATGGCTTCAACGGTTTCTTCCGACGAGACCGCTGAGAAGTCCCATTCATTGGACCATGCGCCACCCCAGCCCCAGGCCATATTCTGCATCCACCAGGCGGGGTATTCGTCTTGCGGTGGGAAGGTGAAGGCAGAGTCGGCTACGCCGGCTTCCATGAGTTGCTCGGAGACTTCGGCAACTTCTTCCCAGGTTTCCGGTGGTGCTTCGATGCCTGCTTCCTCGTAGTGGTCAGCGTTGTAGTAGAACAACGGTGTGGAACGGGCATAAGGCACACCATAGTGCGCATCCTCGTACAGGTAATCTTCATACAGTGCTTCGACGTATCCGGAGGTATCGACTTCCGCTGCTTCGAGCAGGTCATCGACCGGCATCAAAGAACCATTAAGGTAGTTCGGGAACCAGGTGGCATCAGAGAGTACGACGATATCTGCCTCGGCATTACCCTGGGCGGTTTGGAAGCGCTGCGAGGTCTCTTCGTAGTTCGCACCAGAGGTGACGACGTTGACTTCGATGCCGGTTTCTTCGGTGAACTCTTCGATCAGTTCGTTTTCAACGTCCTGGGAACCGCCCGGGTGGTTGGTCCAGAAGGTGATTTCGTCGGCTGGTTCGACATCGGAGAAGTCAGTTGCTTCTGATTCGGCCGCATCACCAGACGTATCGGGGCCGCACGCCGTCAAGACAAGGGCGGCGATGCTCAGTGCGGCGGTGCCCGCCAGGGCGCGACTCTTGCGGACACGGCTGAGGTATTTTTTCATAATACTCCTTCGAGTTCTGTGGGATGAGATTGCGGGACTGTTATTTCACAGCACCCTGGGTGAGGCCTGCGACGATGTATCGCTGCAGTGCTGCGAAAATGATGAGCACCGGAACAATCACCAGGACCGCCCCGGCCATCAGGATGCCGTAGCTGCCGGTCTGAGTTTCAATGGATTGCAGCAGGTTCAATCCAACCGGCAGGGTCATTTTGTCTGGTGAGTCAATAATGATCAGCGGCCAGAGGAAGTTGTTCCACTCGTTGACGATGGTCACCAGTGATACGGTGGCGATGGCAGGTATCGAGACGGGTACTGCGATCTGAACCAGTTTACGGAAGTGGCCTGCACCGTCGAGTTCTGCGGCTTCGAACATTTCTTTGGGCAGCGCCATGAAGTGTTGTCGCAACAAGAATGTGCCAAACGCTGTTCCAAGTCCGGGCAGGATGATTCCCCACAGGGTGTTGCGTCCGCCCAGTGCGCTGATGGTCAGATAGTTCGGCAACATGGATACTTCGGGCGGGACCATCAGGGCGACAAGGATCCCTAAGAAAATGAGATTCACGCCCGGTACGCGGATAAACACCAGCGCGTAGGCGGTGGTGATGGCCAGCACGACTTTGATGGTGGCACCGATGACGGTGACGATCACGCTGTTGCCCAGCACAGTCAGTAGGGGTACTCGATCGCCCACGGCCGCATAGTTATCCAGGGTGGGATCCTGCGGTAATAGCGAGGGATCCATCGTCACGATCTCGTTGGCGGGTTTGAAGCTGGACAGCACCATCCACGCCAGCGGCAGCACAATGATCAGCAGCGCGATCAAGATCGGTAGGTACCCGGTCAACAAAGTGTCGGCGAGGTTTTTCGGAGCAAAGGCTTTTCGCCACTCAGATTTCTTGCGGTGACGCCGTTTCTTGGGCTCTACCGTGCCAGCCGCTGAGACCGATACAGGTTGCATCTTTGAAGTCACTGATAATGCACCTTTCGCTCAACGTAACGTATTTGGATCGCCGTGATGATGAACAGCGTGAAGAACAAGACCACTGCAATCGCGGCTGAGTAGCCGGCGCGCTGGTAGGCACCGAAGGACTGCAGGTAGATCTCGAAGATGATCGTGTTGGTACCGTGCCCGGTTGGGGTCATGGTTCGCAGTACATCGAAGGCGTTGGTCATCGAGAAGATGATATTGGTGACCAGCAAGAAGAAGACCGTTGGGGTCAACAGCGGCAGCGTGATGGAGAAAAATCGTCGTACCGG
>JAJUIX010000105.1 GCA_029267455.1 Enteractinococcus sp.
GTTCGAACCCAGAGACGGCCGGATACCTGCAAATCGACGCGACCGTTATTTATGGGATGGGCGTACGGCAGCTGCAGTTCAGCTCAGAAGATCGCGAAGACGAATCGAATGAGTACAACACGTACGTACATCAGGGCTTACCGCCTGGGCCCATCGGGGCCCCGTCCATCGCAGCCTTAGACGCCGCAGCTGCGCCCGAAGACAACGAGTACTACTATTGGATCACCACGAATATCGAAACGGGAGAAACCAAGTTCTCTACCACCTATGACGAGCACCGCGAGTACCAGCAGGAGTATCGCGCATACTGTGACGACAACCCATCAATTTGTGGTCGAGAGTGAATGAAACACGGTTCCAGTATGCATGAAAGAACGTTGTTTGCTGCTGTGCTGGGCTCACCCATAGCGCATTCCAAATCACCCGCTATGCACCAGGCCGTTTATGAGTACCTGGACGTGCCGCTCCAATACGAGCGCATCGAAGTCACTCAACACCAAGCAGATGAGTTCATGCAAACCTTGAACCAGCGCTTCGGCTCCACACGCCAACTTGCTGGCTTTTCCGTCACGATGCCACTCAAAAGTGTCC
Organism: Enteractinococcus sp.; assembly: GCA_029267455.1. Classification (GTDB taxonomy): domain Bacteria; phylum Actinomycetota; class Actinomycetes; order Actinomycetales; family Micrococcaceae; genus Yaniella. The sequence goes on from JAJUIX010000105.1 coordinate 592, forward strand.
TGGTGCCACATATGGAACATATTTCTGAGCGAGTCGAACGCCTCGGCGTCCTCAACACGGTGGTCTATGATTCGGCAGGAATAGCCCACGGATATAACACTGACGTCGATGGAATTCGACAGGCTCTCACAAAATCAGGATTTGCGCCGCGGCACGGTGGGTCAATGGCAATCCTCGGAGCCGGCGGAACTGCTACAGCAGCAGTGGCAGCGGCCGCGGAAATGCAGTTGGATGCCGTCGTGTTGTATGTGCGCAATAAACAGCGTGCCGAAGATACCAAAACGATTGCAGCACGCTTCGGGCTCTCCGTCGACGTCCAACACCTGACTGACTTTGCACAGGAAGCAGGGGAGCATCGGGCAGTGGTCGCGACCTTACCCGCCCACGCTGCAGACCCCATCGCAGCCCAATTGCCCCGTACGCAACTGCCGCCACTGTTAGATGTGATCTATGATCCCTGGCCCACAAATTTAGCAGCAGCATGGCACGACCTCGGTGGCGAGGTGGCATCCGGGTTGGACATGCTGTTGTATCAAGGGGTCGAACAGGCCAAACTGTTTACTCAGAAATTGCTGGGGCAACGTCAGATTGACTGGCGCGCCGCGACACGCCACATGGCGAAGGCGCTCGGTTTGGCTGAAATGTGAACCCTCAGTACTAGACAAACATCGACATGAAGCAAGCACAGCTGCGCTGGGCATGAAAGAATCGGGCGTATGATGCGTTGGTTAACAGCAGGAGAATCCCATGGCTCCGGTCTTGTGGGAATAATCGAGGGTCTTCCGGCGGGAATTGAGATCACCACCGCCGATATTCAGGATGCACTCCAGCGGCGCAGACTTGGATACGGTCGTGGCGCACGCATGAAATTTGAAAAGGACGAAGTCACGATCATCGGTGGGGTGCGTCATGGTGTGACCCTGGGTTCTCCCGTAGCCATCCACATTGCCAATACCGAATGGCCCAAGTGGGAAAAGGTCATGAACCCTGACCCGGTCGATCCCGAAGAGATCGAAGGGCTTGCCCGGAACGCCAAACTCACGCGTCCTCGTCCCGGTCACGCTGATATGGCCGGGATGCAAAAATTTGGTTTCGACGAAGCGCGGCCTTTGTTGGAACGCGCTTCAGCGCGCGAAACTGCCACCCGTGTTGCCCTGGGTCGGGTTGCCCAGCATTTTCTAGCCCAGCTGGGCATCACCACCGTCTCTCACACCGTCCAAATGGGCGAAGTCGCGGTCCCGGACGGTTACGAATTTCCGACCGCCGACGATGTCGCAGACTTGGATGCAGATCCACTGCGGTGTATCGATCCGGAAGTGTCCGCAAAAATGGTCGAAGTCGTCGATGCCACGAAGAAATCCGGTGAGACGCTCGGCGGTGTGGTCGAGGTGATCGTGCACAACGCGCCCGTCGGTTTAGGTTCGCACATCCACTGGGACCGCAGGCTCGACTCCAAACTTGCCGGAGCGCTCATGGGTATCCAGGCCATGAAAGGTGTCGAAATCGGCGATGGATTCGCCACCGCTAGTCGAGTAGGTTCGGATGCTCACGATGAGATCGTGCGGACCGCAGATGGCTCAGTAGCACGAAAAACCCACCGAGCCGGGGGTATCGAAGCCGGCATGTCTACCGGTGAACCCATCCGCGTCCGGGTCGCCATGAAACCGATCGCCACCGTGCCACGGGCTCTTCAAACCGTAGATGTGGCCACCGGCCAAGCCACCAAAGCCCATCACCAACGCTCAGATGTGACCGCAGTACCAGCCTCTGGTGTGGTCGCCGAGGCAATGGTTGCACTGGTGATCGCCGGGGAAGTTTTGGAAAAATTTGGGGGCGACTCGGTGGACGAAACCCGCCGGAATATGGAGAACTTTATTGCCTCCATCCCAGCACTGCCTGAACCAGCCTCCACAGACGTTCAGGACGATGCTATGGGTGATCCGCTCTAACCATGCATCTCGACGCACCTCCGATCATTCTGATCGGCCCTATGGGCTCAGGTAAAACTACTGTGGGGCAACGAATAGCCCAGCTGCTAGAAGTCGGCTACCTCGATACTGATGACCTTTTCGTCGAGCGCCACGGGGTGATAGCCCATTACTTCACGCGATACGGCGAAAAAGCTTTTCGGGATCAAGAACAGGCGGTGATTACTGAGGCTGTCAACCGCGAGGACCTCGGTGTTATCGCCCTGGGTGGAGGAGCCGTAATTCGTGCCGCTAATCGCGAACTTATCCGTAAGCGTGGTTACGTCGTGTTTATCGATGTCAGTGAAGAACAAGCACTTCATCGGCTCGGCGATGCCAGCGATCGACCCGTCTTAGCGGGTGATCCAGCGGGCAATTGGGCACGTATCAGGGCCGAACGCTACGACTACTTCACCGCCTCAGCTCATCGAGTGATCGACACCACCGGACTGGACGTGGAGGATGTGGCGACTAAGATCATCCAGGGATACCAACAATATTTGTCAAGGAAATGACCTCCGCTATGTCTGAAACAACCAATACTCACAACACCGACCAGCCCACCGTCATCCACGTTTCTGGAGGCTCTGAGAACGAGCTCAACGGTGGTTACGATGTTGTGATCGGTCGGGGGTTGCTGGCCCAGCTTCCGGGGATGTTGGGCCACCAACCACACCGGGTTGCGATTATTCTCCCAAGGGCACTGCGGGCCACCGGTGATGTCGTGAAATCCGCGCTCGACGACGCCGGCTACAACGCCATCTTGGTTGAGATTCCCGACTCTGAAGAAGGCAAACATATTGAGGTCGCTTCCTTCTGTTGGCAGGTGCTAGGTCAAAGCGACTTCACCCGATCGGATGCCATTGTGTCCGTTGGTGGGGGAGCGGTCTCTGATCTAGCCGGCTTTGTAGCGGCTACCTGGCTGCGTGGAGTTCGAGTCATCCACATGCCCACCACGCTCTTAGGCATGGTGGATGCTGCGGTTGGCGGCAAAACCGGGATTAACACCGCGGAAGGCAAGAACCTGGTTGGCGCATTCCACCCGCCGGCTGGCGTGCTTGCGGATCTCGACACACTGCTCACCCTGCCAAAAAATGAGCTCATTTCCGGCTTGGCGGAAGTCATCAAATGCGGTTTCATCGCCGATGGCAAGATCCTGGACCTGATTGAAGACAATATGGACCAGGTGACGAACCCGCACTCGCCGGTACTGCGTGAACTGATCGAACGGGCAATCCAAGTCAAAGCAGATATCGTAGGAAAAGACCTCAAAGAGTCGAATCTGCGCCAGATGCTCAACTACGGCCACACCCTCGGACATGCGATCGAACTGGCGGAACGCTACCAATACCGTCACGGTGCGGCTGTCGCAGTTGGTATGGTATTCGCCGCCGAACTGGCACGCTCTGTGGGCCGCCTCGACGACGAAACCGTAGAGCGCCATAAACGTATCTTAGAAGGTGTCGGCCTGCCCATCTCATACCAAGGGGACCGCTGGGCCACCTTGCTCGATGGTATCCGTCGCGATAAGAAAAACCGTGGTGAACAACTTCGCTTCGTGATCTTAGAGGCTCAAGGTTCACCGGTCATCTACGATGTGCCAGACGAATCACTCCTGTTCGCCGCGTACCAAGAGATCGCAGACTAAACCCCGTATACGATAGGGGCGTCGCATACACTAGAAGGCGGTTGCATTATGTGACCGCTTGTCGAATCTGCCAGAATGTACACCTAACCTACAAGACTTTTATTGGAGAATACGCCAAATGGTTATGCTCACCAGCAACGATATTAAAAACGGTTCGGTCCTCGTCGTCGACGGACAGCTGTGGCAGGTTCAAGAGTTCCAACACGTCAAGCCAGGTAAAGGTGGCGCTTTCGTACGCACCAAAATCAAGAACCTGACCTCAAATAAAATTGTCGACAAGACTTGGAACGCCGGAGCAAAGCTCGAATTTGCTACGGTTGACCGTTCTGAGTACCAGTACCTCTACCGCGACGGCGATGACTACATCTTCATGGACCTGAAGACTTTTGACCAAATCATCGTCCCGTCATCGGTTGTCGGGGATGCTGCAAACTATCTACTAGAAAATGAAAACGCCCAGATTGCTATCTCCGATGGCACACCGCTGTACTTAGAACTGCCGCCGACCGTGGTGCTCGAAGTAACCTATACCGAACCTGGTCTCCAAGGAGACCGCTCCTCAGGTGGAACCAAACCTGCAACTGTCGAAACCGGGTTGGAAATTCAGGTCCCGTTGTTCATTGAAGAAGGCACTAAAGTTCGTGTTGACACCAAAAACGGTGAGTACCAGGGTCGAGCAACTGAGTAACCTCTGGGCACGGAGCAACACAACATTGACAAAATCATCCAAAAATAAACCACGAAAAATCGGCTCCCGCGGTCGAGCCCGGCGTCGTGCTCTGGAAATCCTGTTCGAAGCTGAGCAGCGAAACACCACGCCGTTGGAGGCTCTTCAACGCCGACGGGAGTACACCGATCAAACCATCAACCCCTATACCGCCGCCATTATTGACGGGGTTATCACTCATCGAGAACAGATTGATGAGCTGTTAGCCCAGTACGCCTACGGATGGACCATGGAGCGGATGCTTGCCATGGACAAATCCATTCTGCGCCTAGGGGCCTGGGAATTATTATTCAATGACGAGATGCCCGACGCCGCTGCTGTTGACGAAGCCGTCAACATGGCACGCGAATACTCCAACGACGACTCCCCGGGGTATGTCAATGGTGTCCTTGGTCGCTTACAAGAGCTCAAACCGACCCTGTTGCTGTAATTGACCGGCAGCAACGGCTAACCGGTGATAAAGTTACATCGAATGAGCCTGACGGGAACACCACGTCTCCCGCAAATCCTTTAAACACCGTCCTGTGAGGCGGGAAAGGAGCTAATCGTGGTGCATGAACCTGTGCGAAAAGCGCGCACCGTGATGTCAGCATCCGATATCAATCGCGTCCTGACACGCATCGCCCATGAAATATTGGAAGGCAAC
>JAJUIX010000250.1 GCA_029267455.1 Enteractinococcus sp.
CTCCTACGACTACATCACCGAGTCGACCTTCAACGCGGTGTCCAACGATGAAACGGACTGGGACTTCATCGACACCAAGGATGAATTCGAAGCGCTGGCCGACGGTACCACCCCCTCGGATAAAGTCTTTGGGCTGGCTCCGCCGCATCATATGTAACTGGCGCAATCTGGTCCGTAGATGGAGGCTGGTCGCCCTCCACGCTATAAATGCTTAAACCTTACTAGGGTGGCATGAGGGACACGATGACTCTCATGCCACCCTCACCTTTGTGTGCCGTGCGCCATCTTGGGTATTGTCCGCTCCGACGTGGCCAGGTTTTATCGCAAAGCGTTTATCCTGAGCATGCCCGCCTGGCTCGGTCGGGAGAACCCGCAAGTGGCGGTTACACTGGGCTGTATGCGCTCAGAACTTATTGGTTTCGGAACCCTCGTCCAAGCTGGCAAAAACGACCCAGACATTTACCGCACCGCAACGCTGTTTGCGCTTGAGGTGGGGTACCGCACACTCGATACGGCATTGCGGTACAACAATGAAGTTCAGGTGGGGCAGGCCATCGCGCAATCGGACGTGCCACGCGAAGACATTACCGTCACGACCAAGATTCCAGGCAGGTTCCACGGTTACCACGAAGCCAAAACCTCCATCATTCGGTCACTGATCGACCTGAACCTGCCCTATGTTGACGTAGCACTCATCCATTGGCCGCTCCCGCGACTACATAAATACGTGGATACGTGGCGAGCAATGATCGAAATGCGCGACGCCGGCCTGATTCGCACCATCGGGGTGTCAAACTTCTTACCCGAACACCTCCAACGACTGGCGGATGAAACCGGTGAAATGCCCGCGATCAACCAGGTTGAAATGCACCCATATTTCGGGCAAGCGGAACTGCGTGCCTTCCATGCCGAACACGGTATTCAAACCCAGGCTTGGTCCCCTTTGGGTCGCACCTCGGATATGATCCAGGATCCGGTCTTAGTCGACGTCGCGAAAAAACATGACGCGACCCCGGCAGAAGTGGTGCTGGCATGGCATTTGCATCATGGCTCCGTACCGCTTCCGGCATCGTCTGATCCAGAGCGCCAGCGCGAGAACCTATGGTTCGAGGTCACGCTGGACGATGAAGATATCGCCGCCATTGACGGCCTAGAACGTGGCCGGATCTTCTACGATCCCGCCGTGCACGAAGAGTTTTAGCTAGCTTCTGGGGCACCCGTGATCGTGGCGTTGCTAATGAGGGTCGCCAAGTCCTCAGGACGACTCCACATTGGCCAGTGTCCTGTTGGAAGATCCACGAGCGTGAGGTCTTGAAGCGTCGTGACTTCGGCGAACATCGGATGGCCGGCGTGCGCCATAGCCATGAGTTGATCGCTGGGAAGCGAGCAGCAAACTAACGTGGTCGGCACATTGCGTCGTGCCTCATTGGTGAGGTGCACCGGGGTTGTCAGAACAGGACCTGGTTCGGGGACGGCTCGAGCGCGGAATCGATCGAGGGCTTCAGCATCGAGACCTTCGAGACTGGCTTGTTGGCCCAGTACTTCAAAATCGGGCAGGGGCAGTTCCGTGATGCCTTCTGCACCGTCGTCGAAGACTGTGCCATCAGAGACCGGTCCGCTGTCGATCCAGATAACGCGCTGCACAAGTTCTGGATGCTGATCGAGGGCAATCGAGATGGGCGCGTTGGCGCCACTATGGCCGACCAACACCACCGGTAGGCCTGTGGCAGCATGAGCCTTCGACATTTCCGAAATCACCGCCTCGGCCTGATGTGCTGGGGTTATCGACGCCCGATCATCATCTGGATTCAGACCGGGCAGAGTCAGCGCTACTGTGCTATGTCCGAGTGCATTCAGGCGCAGGACTACCTCGTCCCAGGCCCAGGCACCAAGCCAGTGCCCCGGAACCAAAATGATCGTATTTTTATCTTGAAGTTCAGTCATGAATCAATTATGGCAGGTGCCGACGACAATCCCTATGCCCACCAGCATCAGCCCGCCCCGTGTTTGGGCCCGTTGCGGCGCCGGACCGGACCAACGAGGCGTCGTCGTAGCGCTAGTCCAGCAGTTCGCCGGTGATGAGGCGCTGCACGACGCCGGTGAGCATATCAACCCCGGCCAGCATGTCGTCGTCGGTGGTGAATTCTTTCTCATTGTGTGAGTACCCATCCCGGCTCGGGACAAACAGCATGACCGTGGGGACCTGATCCTTCATGTTGGTCGAATCGTGACCCGCAACGGTCTTCACATACTGGAAGGGTTGCC
>JAJUIX010000157.1 GCA_029267455.1 Enteractinococcus sp.
AACCGGTCGACAGCCCAGCGGGTACCGAGTTTCAGTGCGGTGCCAACAGCTTTTGCAGTGGTGGCAGGTTTCTTCGAAAACAGTCCCAACAGAGTATTTACTTCAGGACGACGTACCATCAGCTCCCCACCCATCAGCGCGAATTCGGGAACCGGTCGCCGGACATTGCGGAAACGAACTTTGCCGAGTTTGCGGCCATCGAACGGTTCGGGTTCAAGCGCGCGGCCGGTCTTTCCGGTTTCGGGCAGTTCAGAGTGGTAATCGACCACGGCGGGGGAGCGGAGGAATCGTACGTTCAAGCGCTCCATGTATTTCAGCATTTCAGGGCCGTTGTCGATATATGACATGCGGAGCTTCTTGTCGGCCTTGTCGCCCACCACCGCGTCTAGGTAGCGCTCGACTTTTTCCCGACTGTCGTCCAGTCCGTCTTCTTCTTGGAAATGGTTATTTGGGATCCAGCAGGTACCTGCGGAGTAGGCGGTGGTTCCCCCGATATAGTCGGTTTTTTCTAACGCCAACACTTTGAGCCCCTCGGCCGTGCCGGTTAACGCGGCAGATAGTCCGGCTGCTCCGGTACCCAGTACCAAGAGATCCACTTCGTGATCCCACGCAGATTTGGTGTGTTGGTTCATGGTCAAAACTACCTTAGAAATCGACAGGAGAACTTTACTCTTTCTGATCATCAAGGTGCCGCTTTCGGATTCCAAGCAATGTCCCATTGGGTGGGAAGACTATCCAGGCGATTAGCATTGATGCATGGCAAATTCTTCTCGCGGTGAGTCGGTGGTACAACGGGTCTCGCGAATTCTTCGAGTTTTTGATGAGGACCACCAGGTCCTGTCAGCAACTCAGGTCGCCCAGCGCGCAGACTTAGCAATTTCTACAGCCCACCGCATGGTAGGGGCTATGGTCGATGAGGGATTGTTGCTGCGCACGCCAGAAGGCAAGTATCGGTTGGGGTTGATCCTATGGGAATTAGCTCACCGGTCCACGGTGTATCAGAACTTCTCAGCCGCTGCCCGGCCGTTTCTAGAGGGCGTGCACCAGACATTGAAGAAAACAGTGTCACTGGCAATTCTGGACCCAGCAGAAGTCTCCATTATTTACTTGGAGCGTCTTGCTATCGGCCATGACGATACCGATGTATCTTCATTAGCTGGACGCTTGCCAGTGCTGTCTACGGCCCCGGGCCAAGTCATGTTGGCATTTGCTCCGCGACACATCCAGGAACAGTATTTTGATCAAGCCGATCAGGATCCGGGGGTGATCTCACAGCGGTTAACCCGTCAGGATCTGGAGGCCAGGTTGGCACAGGTTAAACGTGAGGGTTGGGCTCATGTGGCAGAAGTGCTCAGCGCCGGTTCTTCGGGAACAGCGGCACCGGTTTTTGGCCGCCGCCAACGCGTCATCGGTGCGATTTCGGTGGTTCGCCCCGTGGATGAAATCAACATGAATGTGCAATTGCCTGTCCTACTGGCCGCGGCACGTGGGTTGAGTCAGGTCATGGCGCAGCAGCCAGAACATCACCAAGACTTTGCGCAGTGGTAGCTTCCAAACCAAAAATCCCATTGAGTGAGAAGGGCCGCGAGTTCTAGGAAAAATCTTGCGAGAATCGCCACGACTACACTTCAACGGAACAAAGGAAGCGGGCCCATCATGTCTGAACCATCGTTTGGTGCCACCCTGAAAGTTGCCATTATTGGTACCGGGGCCATTTTTAGAAATCACCTCGAAGCCTATCGCGCCATAGACAATGTAGAAGTCGTAGCAGCTTGCGACATCAACGAAGACCTGGCCGCGCGTACCGCACGAGAGCACAGCATTGCACGGGCTTTCGGGAGTACCGCAGCAATGTTTGCGGCCATAAAAGACCCGGGAGATCTTGGACCTCTCGACATAGTGTCGGTGTGCACACCCCACCCGACCCACGAGGCCGTGGTGGTGGAAGCCGCCGAGGCTGGAGTGCACGTGTTATGTGAGAAACCGTTAGCAACTACCCTAGAAGCCTCCCAGCGAATGGTCGATGCTTGTAAACAGCACGGCGTGCAATTGGGTGTGCTGTTTCAACGGCGCTTCTGGCCGGCAGCCCAACGCATTAAAGCGTTAATCGATGATGGCACGATCGGCCAACCTATCTTGGGGCATGCTTCTGTGCTGTTGCATCGCGATGCGAGCTATTATGCTGCGACACCGTGGCGGGGCTCGTGGGAGACTGACGGTGGGGGAGTGCTCATGACTCAGGCGATTCACTACATTGACCTTCTGCAGTGGTTCATGGGGGAAGTGGTCGAAGTCCACGGTCATATCGATACCTTTGTGCATCAAGACCACATGGAAACTGAGGACTCCGCAGTAGCCACATTGAAGTTCTCCACCGGTGCGATGGCTACCCTGCAGGCCTCGACCGCTGTGACGCCAGGGCTGGGCGTGCAGATCCGAATCACGGGTACTACCGGGGCTAGCGTTCAGCTGACTGAATTTCCCGAGGGCACTGAGGGTCGGATCGATGTGCTGGGTACCGGAGAGACCATTGACCACCACCCCACCTGGCCGGTAGGCGTGAATCCGAATACACCTTTGTCCGAAATTAACGCAGCACTAGTGCCATTCCACAAACTGCAAGTGGCTGACTTCGTCAACGCCGTGGCCACCGGAACCGAGCCTGCGGTGACTGGCGAAGAAGCAACCAAAGCATTGCGCATCTTGTTAGCTATCTATGAATCATCCAAAACTGGAAAGCCGGTGAAGCTTCACCCATGACAACTCAACCTACCCGCCCCTTGGGGCTTGCCCACCTGTCTTCATTGACCACTGAACCGCCAAAACTCGTAGAGTTGGCGGCTGAAGCCGGGTTCGATTTTGTCGGCATCCGGGTGCGCCCGGTGACCGCGCAAGAGACTCCATTCAATGTGCAGCCAGGTTCGCCCATGTTGGCGGAAACCCTCGCTCGACTGGATGCTACAGGCCTCCGAGTCAAAGACACGGAATTCTTGCTGTTGGATGGCACCGATCAACGCGAAGCCTGGTTACAAATGTTCGAGGCCGCCCAGGCGCTGGGCGCAGAATCCATGACCGTTGCCGTAGCTGATACTGATCGATCGCGGGTGATTGATACTCTGGGCCAAATGACCGCCGACGGCAAATCCTACGGGATTACACCCGCACTGGAACCCATCAGCTACCAGGCGGTGAACAGCTATCCGGGGGCTCGTGAGATTGCAGAACAGACAGGGGTCACCGTCTTAGTCGACACCCTGCATGCTGCGCGATTCGGTGCGACAGTTGAGGACTTGCGCGCCGCGGCGCTACAGGTACCGATGATCCAAATATGTGATGCTGCAGCGCAACAACCGGCCAGCAATGAAGCGCTGGTCGAAGAATCCCGAAGCGGACGTTTTCCCGCTGGTGAAGGCGCTCAAGATTTAGCTGCGATGATTGCCGCCGTGGACGCTGGACGTGGTGCCCACGAGGACTTACTCCCGGTCTCCGTTGAGGTCCCCAATAGCGTGCTGCAAAATTCTATGAGTCCTCAAGACTGGGCCAATCGGCTCTACACCACAGCACGCACCCTGCTGGATAATATCGGCCTCACGCCGCAGCAAGCCTGAAGGAGCATGAAGTGAACACTAACGTTGCAACGCTCACCCTGAAGGGAACCGGGGTCTCCGGTGTGCAGATACCGCAGATTGGTCTGGGCACTTGGCCGCTCACTGGCCAACAATCCACCGATATGGTGACTATCGCCATCAATAATGGCTACCGACACATCGACACTGCCCAGAAATACGGCAACGAAGATGCCGTGGGTCAAGCCATCCGGGCATCATCCGTGCCTCGTGACGAACTGTTCGTCACCACTAAACTTGTCAATCGCTACTTTGGTGATGTGGCGACCGTCCGG
>JAJUIX010000001.1 GCA_029267455.1 Enteractinococcus sp.
GGGCACAAAATTGGTGCACCGGTCGGCATCGGCGCCTTATTAGTGCGTCGAGATGCCAAACCAGTGCCGGTGCTGCACGGTGGGGGACAAGAACGCGAGATCCGTTCGGGCACCACCGCCGATGCCCTGATTGCAGCATTTGCGGCTGCCGCCGAAGAAGCCACGACAAACTTGCCGGAAGAATCTGCTCGGTTAGCTGGGCTCCGCGACCAACTAATCCGCGGCATTCAGGAAGCCATCCCGCAGGCCAAACTCCAGGGTCCGAAAGACCCGGCGTATCGGCTTCCAACGAACGTGCACTTTTCTTTTGCACAAGCCGAAGGGGACTCGTTATTATTTGGGTTGGACATGGCCGGGATTGAAAGCTCTACGGGGTCGGCATGTAACGCGGGGGTCTCACGTCCGTCACAGGTTATTTTAGCCACGGGCCAAGACGAAGCCGCCGCACGATCAACCCAGCGCTTTTCCCTGGGACACACGACGACGCAAGAAGATATCGACGCGGTGCTCAACGTGCTGCCGGGTATTTACCAAGCAGCCGCCGAAGCCGGAATGGCAGCAGAAAAGTCCTCCATCCGCACGGCCAATTCGCACCGATAACGGAGTACAGCATGAAAAAGTTGAAGGTTTTAGCAGCAATGTCGGGTGGTGTTGACTCGGCCGTCGCAGCCGCGCGCGCAGTTGACGCCGGCCACGACGTCGTCGGCGTGCACCTGGCCCTATCCCGCATGCCCGGCACCCTCCGCACCGGATCGCGCGGATGCTGCACGATTGAAGACGCCTCGGATGCCTGGCGCGCCTGCGAAAAACTCGGTATTCCCTACTACACCTGGGACTTCTCCGAACGATTCCAAGAAGAAGTCGTTGAAGACTTTATTGACGAATACGCCGCCGGTCGCACCCCAAACCCCTGCATGCGCTGCAATGAACGCATCAAATTCGCCGCGCTGTTGGAACGCGCACTGGCGCTTGGTTTCGACGCCGTCGTCACCGGACACTATGCCAAAGTGGTCGAAAACGACAACGGCGAACTCGAGTTGCACCGTGCCGCCGATGATGCCAAAGACCAGTCCTATGTGCTGGGCGTGCTGACGGCTGAACAGCTCAAGCACTCGATGTTCCCGCTGGGGGATACCCCGTCGAAAGAGATGGTCCGCGCCGAGGCCGCTGAACGTGGCCTGTCGGTTGCTCAAAAACCTGACTCGCACGATATCTGCTTTATCCCCGACGGCGATACCCGCGGCTGGTTGGAAGAAAAGATTGACATGACTAACGGCCCGATCGTCGATACCGAAGGTCAAGAAGTTGGCACCCACCCCGGCGCCCAGGCCTTTACGATCGGGCAGCGTCGCGGACTCGGCATTGGTAAACCTGCTGAGGACGGCAAACCACGCTTCGTGCTCGAAATCCGTCCGAAAGAAAATACCGTCGTCGTTGGGTCACGTGAAATGCTCGCCGTTGACCGTATCACCGGCATTCGCCCCTCCTGGGCCGGAGCTCCACTTGCTGAAGAAGCCACCGGTGCATGGTTTAACTGCCACGTTCAGGTTCGCGCTCACGCTGAACCGGTACCCGGCCGTGCTCGCGTCACGACCGGTGACGTAGATGGCGAAACCGATGTCGTGTGGGAGATCGAACTCGACGAGACTATCCAAGGCGTCGCGCCCGGTCAGACCGCCGTACTCTATCAGGGCACCCGCGTGCTCGGCCAGGTGACCATCCACAAATCGATCAACGCCGAGCGCTTGGCACACGTCTAAAATAGGTACCATGACTTACGATTCCACGGCGTCTTCATTGACGGGTACGACCGATCCGGCCATTCTTGAAGAACTCTTAGCCATCCGCGCCAGCATCGACAATATTGATGCAACCCTGGTGTACCTGTTGGCAGAGCGCTTCAAGTGCACGAAAAAAGTCGGTGAGCTCAAGGCCCGGCACAATCTGCCGCCAAGTGATCCGGAGCGCGAAAAGGCCCAGATTAAACGGTTACACGAGCTCAGTCGTGACGCCGATTTGGATCCAGAGTTTGCCGAAAAGTTCCTGAACTTCATCATTGAAGAGGTCATCCGGCACCACAAAGCGATCTCGAAGGAAACCAGTTGACCCACCCGATCGGTGTGGTTGACGGCACCTTTGCCGGGACAGACCCGCATGCTGTCTATGCGCTGCAACTATCGGAAATTGGCCCACCGCATATCCCGGCGCTTGCCGAACTACCGGCCGTTGGACCGCACGCAACCGAGTTAGGCAAAGTTGTGGCCAATATCGGACTGCCCTTCGAGCTGCGTCCCTACGGATGGCAGTTGCAACGTGGCGACCGTATTACTTCGACGGATCAACGCCGCGCTATCTCGCACCGTGACACTATTATCCAAGCCCTCGTCGACGTCGCCGAAGACGCTGAAGTACCGGAGGTGGCAGTACGCCTGCTCGGTCCGGTGAGTACCATGGTTGCTGGCATGCTCCCTTCGGGACAGCGCATCCTGCGTGATGCCGGGGCGCGGGCCGATGTCGCTGCGGCATGGGCTGATGCTGTCACAAACCTGACAGGCCGCATCCGCGACGTCGTGGGGGCAAAAACCACAGTGTTCGTCCAAGAATTCGAGGCTGGAAAAGCGGTCGAAGGAACAATTCGCTCAGTTTCTGGGGTCGAGGTTGAACGTGCACTGGATGTCTCCGAAGTCCGTACCATGTGGCAAATTGCGGCGGCGACCGACGCCACCATCATGATCGATACGAATGCCAGCCTGACAACAACGGCAGCTGAAGCAGGGTCAGTGGTCGTGGCCTGGCCTGCGGGGAGAACACAACAGACCGAGCATACTTGGGAGCTTGTAGATGAGCTCGTCTCCGCGCAAACACCGGTTGCCCTTCTGCTGCCGTCACAAGATAATCCGGAACGGTTTGCTGAAGAATGTATTCAGCAATACTTGGCATGGGGTTTAGCACCTGCGGGATTGGAACACGTTCGTCTCGTGCGCCGCTTCAATGGTGAATCGGAACTGTCAGTTGGGGCCGGGCTAGAGGAACTGCGCACCGTGGCAGAGCATGCCGCCCAGTATCTCACGACGCTGTAGCACGTAGTAGAGCCTGCCATGTTTCGGAGGAAGACCCTGGAGACTTTCAGGATCCCGAAGCGTCATGGCTAAAGGCGGCCTGCTGCTTTGAGGCGAAGATACGCGTCTCCCACTGCCATCGGTAGTTCACTGGGTTGGGCTTCGACCACCTCGGCTCCATAGCGATTCAGGAGCGCAACCATCCTGCGGTTCCGCAATTTCTGTGCTTCAGCGCTGGCCGCAATGAAAGCATCATCGGAGCTGTCACGACGCTGAGCCATTGCGTCAAGTTCTGGATCCGCTACCGCAGCAATGAGCACGACATGCCGATGGGTCAAAACCGGCAGGATCGGGATGAGGCCTTCCTCGATTGCCGCTGAATCTAATGGGGTCACTAAGACAATGAAGGCGCGCTGACGCGTGATAGCCGAAATTTCGGGCGGCAGCACGGACCAATCCGCAGCCAAAAGGCGTGGGAAGACTTTCGCCAGGGCCGTTGAGACCCGGTGAAGCAAGTGGCCCTTTTCCTCGGACGAAGAGCGTGTCCGAATTGTTTGATCTAAGGTCACCAAATCAACCCGGTCCCCGCCGGCATTGGCCAGCGCCGCCATAAAGAGTGCTGCCTCTATCCCAGCGTCGAAACGGGTCTCATCACCCACCCGAACAGCCGAGGCCCGGGAGGAATCCAGTACCACCACGACACGACGGTCACGTTCGGGACGATACGTGCGGACAATCAGCTCATCAGCACGAGCTGACGCGCGCCAATCAATGGTTCGAACATCATCACCGCGAACATATTCACGCAACGAGTCAAACTCATGCCCGGCACCTGGCATATGGACTGCCGAACGACCCTCAATTTCTCGTAACTGTTGGATACGAGACGGCAAATGTCGACGAGACCGAAACGGCGGTACGACCGTCACCTCACCGCTGGAATCATGCGTATACTGTCGTCCCGCAAGGCCCATCGGACCCGTTGTTCGAACCGTGAATTTGCGGGTCCGGACTGTGCCCCGACGCGATGGGGAAAGCTCCGAGGTGAATCGTTGTGTCGCATTCGGCTCGAGATCCAGTTCATGAAGGGGCTGAGCATCATTGGCAGAGGGTTGCCAACCGTCCCGCACGTGACCACGCATCCGCCGACGAGCGTGATTGGTCAACTCAACCCACACTTCAACCGGTTCTTCTAAACGGACCTGGGGGTTGCTACTGCGGGTGATGGTCACCTCCCGAGGCGAGGGCGTCAAAGCAAGCTCGACCACCAAGAGCAGACCCAGCACGCTCAACAGCGCAAAAACGGTACCCCAGCCTGGCCAAAGCACCATCGGGATGAACCCGGCGACAGCCAGTAATACAAAACGGTATGAAATAAACATCAGCGTGGCACCGGAACCGTGGCGATGAGACCGGTAAGTACCTGGTCGATACTGACCCCGTCCATTTCGGCTTCCGGGCGTAGCGAGACGCGATGGCGCAGACATGGTAGCACGAGCGCTTGGACGTCGTCGGGAGTAACAAAATCCCGACCGAGCAGCCAGGCCCAGGCCTTTGCGGTCTTCATTAATGCCGTCGAGCCACGAGGGGATACCCCAGCCTGGAATGACGGGGACGTGCGGGTAGCTTGCACCACATCGACGATGTACGCCACGACCTCAGGCGAGGTTTTCACCTGAGCGATTTCTTCTCGGGCAGCGGCGATCGTGCACTGGTCAGCTACGGCCCGCAGACCTGCGTCGGCCAGTTCGGTGGGGCGGAAACCAGCGGCGTGGCGATTGAGGATTTCGATTTCCTCGTTGCGAGCGGGCAGATCGAGTTTCACCTTGAGCATGAACCGGTCCAACTGCGCCTCGGGTAGCGGGTACGTTCCCTCGAACTCGATCGGGTTCTGGGTGGCGATGACCATAAAGGGTTCCGGTAGGGGATAGGTGTTCCCATCGACCGAAACCTGGTGTTCTTCCATCGCCTCCAGTAGCGCGGCCTGGGTTTTTGGCGGGGTCCGGTTAATCTCATCGGCCAACATCAAGTTGGTGAAGACGGGACCTTCCCGGAAGCGGAATTGTGAGGTTGAGGCATCATAAATCAGGGATCCGGTGACGTCACCCGGCATGAGGTCCGGGGTGAACTGCACGCGAGTGTTGTTCATGTCCATGGCTTCGGCCAGGCTCCGCACCAGTAAGGTTTTGGCCACCCCGGGGACACCTTCCAACAGGACGTGACCTTCGGCTAACAACCCGATGAGCAACGAGGTGACGGCGTGGTCCTGACCGACGACGGCCTTGGCAACCTCGGCGCGGACATCATTGAGCGCAGGACGGGCGGTGCTGGTGTTCACGATGACTCCTTTGTTGGTGCGCTGAATCGATGACGCACTTGGTGTTCAAGGTCTTGTAACTGATTCGACCAGGTGACAAATTGTTGTGTGGTCAGGTGCTCGGGCGGTGGGGCATAGAGTGCTTGCAGCTGTTGTAGCGGCACGCCGAGTTGTTTGGCGGTTTCGGTCAGGACCGCATCCGCGGAGGACCGAGCACCTAATTGCAGCAGTCGAGCCAGCCGGGCGATCGACGCTTGCTGCAGCGTCGTGAGGGCATGGTCGTGGTGCTTGGCTTTGGCATACATTCGTCCGCGGCCCACAGTGGTTTCGGCGGCCGGAACTTCTGCGGGCAGCGGTTCGCTGATGACCGGGCCGGTGCGGCGTCCTCGGTAGAGCAAGTAGATCCCGGTTGCGATCACGGCCCATACCAGTCCCATCCGAGCCCAGTCGGGAAGTTGTACCGGCGACAGCTGGCCGTCAGTATCCGGATCAAATTGGAAGTTTGGTTGAAACCAAATCACCGTATCGGATTGCCCCAGCGCCCAGGTGGCCAAGGTGGCCGTGCCGTTCTCGTACAGTCCGGCATTCGACAGCATCCGCCAATCCGCGAAGACGATCGAGCCTTCGGCGGTTTCGGCGTAGGCGTACAGGGGTTCGTCGTCGTCACTGGCTTCATCGACGACGCCAAAACACCCCTGTGCCGCATCGGCCAAGCGGACACCCTGCCGGACACCGGAAATATCTCCGGCTTCGACTGCGGCGTCCAAC
Source organism: Enteractinococcus sp. (assembly GCA_029267455.1). GTDB lineage: Bacteria > Actinomycetota > Actinomycetes > Actinomycetales > Micrococcaceae > Yaniella. The sequence continues at coordinate 6,145 of JAJUIX010000001.1, forward strand.
TGGCAATTTGCTGTGGCCTGGAGGTTTTCTACAAAACCAATCGGCTGGGTGCCGTAGACGCCGTCGAGTAGGTGGCGACGCTGCGGCTCCGAGACCCCGGCGAATACGCGTTGATCAGCGGGCACAAGCTCAGCGAGTTCTTCGAGGCGCTCGTAGGATGCGGTTTCCATGGCCGTGTACTTATCGTGGAATACTACGGTCGCATCGGGATGACGGTTGAGTTCCGATTGGAGCTGGGTCATCGACTGAGCCGGCCGGACGGCGATGCCGTGGTCTTCGAGCACGCTGGTGATGGCGGCGGCACCAAAATCAGTTTCGTCATCGAGCCCCAGGCTGCCTTCGGTGCGCTCCGGTTGCAGCGCAATCCAAATCATCACGCCAAGCCAGGCTGAAACCACCAGCACGACCACGAGGAGGAGACCAATATTTTTTCGACGACGAGTCATCGAGGCATCAACCTCGCGGGATCATGACGGGGGTCAACGGCTTGCGGTTGCGCGGTTGCCACGCTCTGCGCCAGTTGGAGCATTGCCTCGGTAGCCGGTCGGGTTGGGACGGTGCCCCCATAAATAATCTTGTTGAACTCGGTCGACGCGTCGGCGATCGCGGAACGATGTCCGGGCAGCACGGCACCCAGCGACCAGCCGAATGTGGTGGCCGTCGTGGCCGGTGTGACCTCGACGAGTTCACGCTCGGAGGCGCTGCGCACCATGAACCGGTAGGCGTCCAAGTATGCCTGATCCAACTGATTGGCGGCGAGGTGCCGCTGCGCGTTGTGCAGGTATTGCTCGGCTGGAATAGCCGGGTCGACCAGATGATTCGCCGCATCCTGAGCCGATGGTGAGACCGAGGGCCGGAAATACCGGACCAAGAGGAACAACAGCACGCCCACGGCGACAATGAGGAGCACTTGGATGATGACGCCGCCGGTCCCGCTGGCATCGACATTGACAGATAGCGCATTGCCGAGCCACTCGAGCAGCCGTTCCCACAGGGTCATTTCGGTGGGTTCAACATCGTAGGACTCAATACGGTCATCCAGTAATTGCCGGGCCTCTTCGTCGTCTGGGGTCCACGGGCTGGTGGTCATTGAGCAGGTCCCGTGGGGCTTGGCGGCGACGGCGGACCTTGAGGACCTTGAGACGGGCCGGGCTGACCGGGATATGGCGGCTGCTGCGGTGGGTTACCGTATGGGCTGGTGCCGTAGGGCCCGGGCTGACCGGTCGGACCGAATGGGCCAGGCTGGCCGTACTGTCCTGATGGTCCCGGCCGGGCGGGTGCGGCGTGGCGGCCCGGAATAAGGTCGTTGGCGTCATCGTCGCCACCGGGACGGTGTTCCATCGAGGTGTCGAAACGATCCGTGGTTGAACCTGAGGCGTGTTGTGCCGCTAGTTGTTGGAAGTGCAGTCCGAGGCCTTCCTTGCGGAAACGGTAGTCAAAGTAGAAAAAGATTGAGATGAGGACGCCCATATTGGTCACGATGAACCCGGCCAGCGAGGCGATCGCGGTCAAGAGCAGATTGAGGACGATCATGGACCCCATCAGTTGCGCCTCGGTTCCGGCCGCAGTCAGGATAAAGCCCGCGATAAAGTTCAATGGGCTGGTGATCACAGCCGAGACGATCCCCAGAATGAGCGCAAACAACACGACGATACCCAGGGTTCGCCAAAAATAGCCGCGCGTCAGCCCCCAGGAGCGACGAAGAGCTGCGAAAATGCCAATGTCTTCGATGACCATCGCCGGAATCACCAGGTGCAAGCGGATGGCAAAAAATAGACCAACCAGCAGCGGAATGAAAATGGACAACAGCACACCGAATACGAGGGCGGCGATAGCTGGGCCGCTTTCTGGTTCACCACCGGCAAAGGTGACGAGATAGACCAGGAAAAGCAGTGCCACAACAGCCGCCCACACCAGGATGACGGCCAGGATCAGCAGCGCGATCAGACCGATGAGCCTGCCCCACTGGCCGCGTAACAGCCGGAATCCCTGCCCGAGGGAAGTTTTCATCCCGATGGCGCCGCGAGCAATCATCGTCGAATATATGCCCCAGTTGAAGGTTTGGCCTAGGAGCAGAACGAGTTGGGCCAGGATCATGGCCCCGATGAACCCAAACCCGGCGCCGGAGACCATCATCGAGTCGATGTCCGCATACGGATCGAGCATGGCGTTGCCGAAAGACCGCAGTATCAGAAATTCGCCGATCGCGGCCAAGATGGCCGCGATGGAACCGAAAATGAGGGCCGCACCGAAAAAGAGTCCGGGTGACTTTCGGATAGTGGCGAACATCGACGAGAAATAGTCGCCGAGCGTCATTGGGCGCAGGGGGAGCGAACCGGGCTGACTCGCCGCCATATACGGGGACTGCCCGCCATACTGTGGGTACGGGGTCGGCTGACCGCTTTGTGAACTCCAGCCGTAGGAGCCCGGCTGATGTGGCCCCTGCGGTTCGGGATGTGGGCTAGATGGGCCGTGATATGACATGGGGGCTTCGAAACCTCGCTCGGACTGGGGCAGTAATTCCTGACAATCGTCAACCGGACAACATCACAGATTCTAACCACGGATGATGTGCCTTCAGGCGCAATTTTGACGCGGTTACCTTAATATCCACTATGAAACCGGTTACGTGGAGTTGTCCGGTATGCTTTAGAACGGTACTTCATATGCCAGTCACGCGGGAAGGAAGAGGGTTGAAAACCAAAATATTAGTGGTTGACGACGACGAAGCGTTGGCCGAAATGATCGGCATCGTTTTAAATAACGATGGTTTTGAAACCTATTTCTGTTATGACGGCAACGAAGCTAATGATATGTATCGTAGCGTCCGTCCAGATCTAGTGCTACTGGATCTGATGCTGCCGGGAAAAGACGGCATCGAGATTCTGCGTGAACTACGGAAAGAATCCGATACGCCCGTCGTGATGTTAACCGCCAAGTCTGAAACCGCCGACGTCGTGCGCGGGCTTGAAGCCGGGGCAGATGACTATGTGCCCAAACCTTTTAAACCTGCAGAATTGGTCGCGAGGGTTCGTGCGCGGTTGCGCGAAACTGATAATCGTGATTCAGAGACCTTGCATATTTCGGACCTCACGATTGACGTGGCTGGGCATGAGGTTACCCGTGACGGTGAGAGCCTCAACCTGACCCCGCTCGAATTTGATCTGCTCGTTGAACTTGCGCGTCGACCCGGCCAGGTGCTGACGCGCGAAGAACTGTTGGAAGAGATCTGGGGCTACCGGCACCAAGGGGATGCTCGGTTGGTCAACGTTCACGTCCAGCGGTTGCGGGCCAAAGTAGAAAAAGACCCTGACAATCCAGAAGTCATTCTCACCGTGCGCGGGGTCGGATATAAAGCCGGGTGATCATGGCCACCGACGTAGCAACCCCAGCCGAAACTCCAACTGAGCAACACAAACCGTCCTGGTTCCAACGCTTTGCGGGTGTAGTCAACCGCGCCCGCAGGAGATTTCTACGGCAGTGGGATTCGTCGATGTCGCTGCGCACCGCGGTCATTGCGGCGGCGGCCACCATTATTGGTTCCCTGTTTCTCGCGTTCTTCCTGACCCAACAGATCACCACTGGCCTATTTCAGTCACGGTTTAATCAGGTCCAGGCCGAAGCCAATCACGCGCTGCAGCAAACTCGACAGGTTTTTGAAAACGCGGCTACCGCGGACGAAGATTCCACTACCTCACTGGTTGCCGACACGCTACGCCAATTGACCACCGACGACACGGCGTTTGCCCGCGACTTCTTGCTGGTCCCGTTGGAAGAAGACGACAGCCTCTATGTTGGCTCGATGAGCTCCGGAGGCGCGACCGAACAGCTCATCACCGACGAATTGGCTGAGCAGGTAGCCTCTGGCAACGGTATCTACTACCAGTCCATCTCACTCCCCGACGCCGGCTCGACCCAACCCGGCTTGGCCTTTGGCACGCAGGTGGTGCTGCCGCCCGGAAACTACTACGCCCTGTATTTCATCTACGACCTGTCGGACGTGCAGGCCACAATCGATTATTTAATGAACGTGCTGCTGGTGGCAGGCGTGGTCCTGGTGTTTATGAACATCGGCGTGGCGCTATGGGTTACAAGATCGGTCGGGAAGCCCATTCAGCAGGCGGCCCAAACCGCCGAATGGTTATCCTCAGGCGACCTCTCGGTGCGCATGGACGTCAAACGGACCGATGAGATTGGGTCGCTATCCGAGTCGTTTAACAAGATGGCCGATAACATTCAGGACCAGATCACCCAGCTGGCTGACCTGTCCCAAATTCAGCAGCGCTTCGTCTCTGACGTCTCCCATGAGTTGCGTACGCCGCTGACCACCGTGGCAATGGCCTCGGAGGTACTGTACGAGTCCCGCGACGAATTAGATCCGGTGCTGCGTCGTTCTACTGAATTGATGCAGCACCAAGTTGAACGCTTCCAGGCACTGTTGGAAGACCTGCTGGAAATTTCACGGTTTGACGCCGGAGCGGCCGAAGTCGCTGTTGAAAAGACTGATCTGCTCCACCTCGCCGCAGACGTGGCACTCACGGCCCAGCCGCTGGCGGATAAGACCGACACCGCGTTATATATTGTGGCCAAGGGTGACTCGTTCACCGCCGAAGTGGACTCGCGTCGCATCGAGCGTATTCTGCGCAACCTGATCAACAATGCGATCGAACACGGGGAATCCCAGCCGATCGACATCATCCTTGAAGCCGATGACACCGTCGTATCTGTGGTGGTTCGCGACCACGGCATGGGTATGACCGAAGAACAACTCGAACACGTATTTGACCGGTTCTGGCGAGCCGATCCAGCACGTACCCGCACGACCGGCGGCTCGGGGCTCGGTTTGGCCATCGCGGTTGAAGACACTCGGCTGCACAACGGCACGATTGATGCTTGGGGCAAAATTGACCAGGGCTCGGCCTTTCGCGTGACGCTCCCGAGAGTCTCCGGCACTGTCGTTTCGGGTGAACCTCCGCTCGGGCTGCCTCCCGAATATGATCGGGCCAAACGGATTCCACCGCGCGAAGTCGACGTGACCGAAACGCCTGAACAGTCGAAGCATTCGTCCGTATTCAACCGCATCACAGAACAGCACCTGTACCAGCCCAAGAGTGAGTCCTCATGAGGGTGGCACATTACGTCAGACTGCTGATTGTGGTGCTAGTCGCTACGCTTGTGGCAGGATGTGCCAGCATTCCGCAATCCGGCCAGGTGGGCGAATCGGATCCGCAAGCCGAACCCAACCGCGACGTCGCCTACACCTTCAACCCGGCAGGTCCCGCCGCCGATGCCACGCCAACGTCGATCATTAATGGGTTCATCTTGGCGGCCACCGGGATTCAAGGCGATTTCTCCACGGCGCGAGAGTTCTTGACCGACGCGGCCGCCCACCAATGGGATCCTTATGCCCAAACCACCATCTATACCGGCCGGCCCATCGTGGATGCCACCGGCGATGACCAATACACGGTCGAACTGAGCATCGTCGGCTCACTCGATGACGCGGGTGTCCTTGAAGTGGCCGATGAGGGCGCGACCCAAGATGCGCAGTTTCGCCTCGTCCAGGTCGACGGTCAGTGGCGTATCGATGAACTGCCCGACGGCATCAACCTCGACGCCGCACAATTCCGAGCACTTTTTAACACCCAAACCCTGTACTGGTACGACCCGACCTACACGTACGTGGTACCTGATGTGCGCTGGATGCTCAACACACCCGACCAAACCACCACCATCGTGGAGGCGCTGCTCAACGGCCCCGCACATTACCTCGCTGGTGCCGTCGTGACCGCCTTCCCACAGAATGCCGAGCTGTTCCGCAACACCGTCCCGGTGTCCAACGCGATCGCTCAGGTCGACTTCACCGACGAAACCTTCCGGGACACCTCCGCTCTTGCGCGCTATCGGATGTACCAACAGCTTGAGCTGACCTTGCAACGGTATCCGGGCGTTTCGGAAGTGACCATGACCCGTGAGCGCGCGACTCTCGAGTTCGACGACCCTCCCGAGGGATTCGTCGCGGCAGATACCACGGCCACGACTGGCGATACTCAAATCGGTATCCACCCCGAAACCAACCAGTTAGTCAGTTACCAAGCTGACAGCTCCGGCCCGCTGCCAGGGTTTCCCAATGTCGCCAACCTTGACCCGATCGAGCCCACAATGAATCGCGAACGCGATACTGCGGCCTTCCTGAACAGCGACCGGGATACGATGTACGTCGCCAACAATACGACTCAGGCATTCGAAATCGCGACTGGAAAAGACTTGATTGCACCGTCGATGGATGTGCACGACTGGGTGTTTACGGTGACCGACGGCAATACGATTATTGCCTCGAATACGAACCGAAACGACCAGGTATTAGAAATTATGCACCCCTGGGCCGGACGGGAAGAGGACATCACCGCGCTGCGGATCTCACCCGAAGGTACCCGCGCCGCGCTCGTGGTGCGTCCTGAAGAAGGCCCCGCCCAGCTTTATATCGCCGGGGTGATTCGTGACGAAGACAATCAACCGCAAGCTCTCGGCAACACCTTTCGGTTGCAAACCGATGAGCCGCCAAACCAGGTGGCTTGGTATTCGACCGCCGAAATCTTGGCTGGACGCGTGTCGTCCCGTGAGCGCGTTGAGTTAGAACTCATCGGCTTTAACGGACCATCTGTGAACTTCAAGCCCATGCTGGGCATGGTGAACTTCTCCACGGGTGCCGGCAACGTATACGCCGAAACCGAAGACAACGTATACTTACGGGTCGGTAATAACTGGCGGGCACAGCCCGATGCTCCCACCCAGTTGTCCTATCCGGGCTGATTTCCACAAGTGGCCGCGCCAGACCCCATACCGCGTGATCCAACCGGCACACTGAGGGCATGTCGACCTTTCTGCACCGCCTTGATTCGCTCGTAACGTCACCGGCGGCACAACACATCGCCACGGCGTGGCGCGGTATGACCAATCTGCTGATACCCAACCCATGTGCACTGTGTATCTGGTCCGACGCCGAGATACATCAACTCTGCCGGGTGTGCCTGGGTCTTTTGAAAGAGCAGACCCGCCAAATTATCCAGGCCCAGGACTTTGCTGATGCATTGCCATTGGACCTTGTCACCGGCCAGCCACTACCGGTATTTGCGGCGTCGTTCTACACCCCAGAAATGGCCAAACTTGCGTTGAACTTCAAAGATCACCAGCGAATCAAACTCGCCCGAGCATTTCGTCCCATCATGTACCGGACGCTGCAGCACGCCGCAGCCCATTTGGGTTCTTCCCATTACCGCTTAGTACCCATCCCAGCTTCGGGCGCGAGTATGCGCAAGCGTGGCTATAACCCGGTGACGACGATGCTGCCCCGCCGACTTCCGGGAGCGCTGGCCTATGACGCGGGGTTGTTGAAAACCCGGTGGCAAATTTTCGCCCAAACCTCCCATCACGGAACCGGTGTTCAAGCCCGCAGAGCGGCCTCTCAAAAGAAGTTTCGGCTCGCACACCGCCATGTCCCGCCTGCCGAGCCGGTCATCCTGATAGATGATGTGTTGACTACTGGCGCTACCTTGGGGGCAGCCACCAAACTACTGCAATCCGCAGGGTTCGATGTGGCCGCCGCCGTCGTACTTTCTGCCGTCATGCCGCGTAGTTAGTCAGGGTTTTCTTTGCGGATGACAGAAATCCCCAGCGCCTCAGAAGAAACCAGGTACTAGAACTTATCCTAGCGCCATACAACAGGTAGCATTGGGGTGACCAAGGGGAGGCGGCGGAACAAATAGGGCGGGAGTTTTAGATGTTTCGCCGCTGACTTTATTGCTCTTAGTACACGAGGAGGATTTGATGGCACTAGACATCAATTACCTGGCCCGCGATACAGATCTCACGGACGATTTCCGTTCTTACGTCGAAGAAAAATTCGACAAGATCTCGTCTTTGACTGAACAAGCGCAGCGTCTGGAGGTCAAGCTCGTTTCTCGTGAATCACACACCGGTGCAACTGGTTTGGTGACCGCTGAACTCACCTTACATTCACCGCGCAACGTGGTTCGTTCCGAAGCTAACGATAACGACAAACAAATCGCATTCGATCACGCTTTCGCACGTCTGCAAGAACGTCTGCGTCGTCTGCGTGAACGCGCAAAGGGCGGACGACGTCGCCCATCAGTACAGGAAATCACGCAAAACTTTTCGCCTGTACCCTCCGATGTCTCGCTGGTTGAAGAAGTCCTGGAACAACAGGCTGCAGAGGCCAAAGAGCAAGCCGAACAGGAGCGTTTGAACCAGAACGGTGAGGTCCCCGTCACCATTCGCCGGAAAGTCTTCCCAACTCAGAAGATGACCCTGGACGACGCGATTGACAACATGGAACTGGTCGGCCACGACTTTTATCTTTTCATTGACGAAGAGACCGACCTGCCATCGGTCGCATACCGTCGTCGTGGTTGGTCCTACGGTGTGATAGCCATGGGAGAAGAGGAAGAAGAAACTACCCGTGATTATCGCCAAGCTGAAGCCTAAAGCTGGATGCTAAAATTTGATGCCCCGCCGGCAACGGTGGGGCATCATGTACGTCAAGGACCTTGAAATTGGTATCCATGAAGGCTGGCGGCGTAGACTGTCACCAGTGCGCGGTAAACCCGCCAGAAGAAGAGATTTCGGGAGTACAACACACGTGGCATCATTAATCGAACGGATTTTGCGGACCGGCGAGAAACGCACACTGAAGCGGCTGCGCAAATATGCAGACGCCGTGAACTCGGTCGAGGACGATTTCAAAAACCTCACTGATGCTGAACTGCGTGCGGAAACCGATGCATTTAAACAGCAGATCGCCGACGGGGTGAGCCTCGATACGTTATTGCCCGAAGCTTTTGCCGCGGTTCGTGAGGCTGCATCGCGAACTGTCGGTCTGCGTCACTTTGATGTTCAGCTCATGGGTGGAGCCGCACTGCATGAAGGCATGATCGCCGAGATGAAAACCGGTGAGGGTAAGACCTTGGTCGCGACCGCACCGGCCTATCTGAACGCCCTGGCCGGCACGCCCGTGCATATCGTAACGGTCAATGATTACCTGGCCGAATACCAGTCGGAGCTGATGGGGCGTATCTTCCGGTTCTTAGGCATGACCACCGGTGTCATTTCGTCGGGTCAGCCACCATCCGAACGCAAGGCCCAATACGACGCAGACATCACGTACGGAACAAATAATGAATTTGGTTTCGACTACCTGCGTGACAACATGGTCATGCGCAAAGAGGACATGGTCCAACGCGGCCATGGGTTTGCCATCGTTGACGAAATCGACTCGATTCTCATTGACGAGGCGCGTACCCCACTTATCATCTCGGGTCCAGCTCAAGGCGACGTCTCGGGGTGGTACTCCCAATTCGCAGCTTTGGCGCCACGATTGAAACGCGATGTCGATTATGAAGTCGATGAGAAGAAACGCACTGTGTCAGTTCTGGAAAAGGGAATTGACAAGGTCGAGGACTGGCTGGGCATCGACAATCTCTACGAATCGGCTAACACCCCACTGATTGGACATCTCAATAACGCCCTGCGAGCCAAAGAGTTATTCTTGCGCGGACGCGAATACGAAATCATTGATGGGGAAGTTCGTATCGTGGATGAACACACCGGTCGCATGCTGCCGGGCCGGCGCCTATCCGATGGCCTTCACCAGGCCATCGAAGCTAAAGAGAAGGTCAAGATTAAGCCTGAAAACCAGACCTTGGCTTCCGTGACGCTACAGAATTATTTCCGCAAATACGACAAGCTCTCAGGTATGACCGGTACCGCCGAAACTGAAGCCGGTGAATTCATGTCGACCTACGAGCTGGCTGTCGTACCTATTCCCACCCATCGCGAAGTACAGCGGGTTGATCGACAAGACCTCGTATATAAGCACGAAAAAGCCAAGTTTGCTGCTGTTGTTGAAGATGTAGTTGAACGTCATAAGACTGGCCAACCCATTCTGATCGGGACCACATCGATTGAGAAATCTGAGTATGTGTCGAAACTGCTAGCCAAAGAAGGCATTAAGCACGAAGTACTCAACGCTAAGAACTACGCTCGTGAAGCTGCGATCATCGCTGATGCCGGGCGTCTTGGAGCCGTGACTGTGGCTACCAACATGGCTGGGCGCGGTACCGACATTATCTTGGGTGGCAACGCCGAGTTCGCCGCAGTCGCAGAGATGAACCGACGCGGTTTAGATCCAGAAGAAGACGCTGAAGAATATGAAGCCGTCTGGGCGGAGGTATTCGCCAATGCTCAAGCAAACAGTGAAGAGGAACGCGAAGCAGTTAAAGCTGCTGGCGGCCTCTACGTGCTAGGAACCGAACGGCACGAATCGCGGCGTATTGATAACCAGCTGCGAGGACGTTCCGGGCGTCAAGGTGATCCGGGTGAATCACGCTTCTACTTGTCGATGACCGACGATTTGCTGCGGCTGTTCAACGCCGGCATGGCCCAGCGGGTCATGAACATGAGCAATTACCCCGACGATTTGCCGCTAGAAGCCAAAATGGTAACGAAGGCAATTGAACGTGCTCAGGCTACGGTAGAAGAACGCAATACACAACAACGCAAAGATGTGTTGAAATATGACCAGGTTATGAACTCGCAGCGCGAAGCTATTTATGCTGACCGGCGCCAGATCCTTGAGGGCGAAGATCTCGAGTCGCAGATTTATGAGTTCATTGAAGAGTCGATCTCAGCAATCGTTGACGAAGCTTATCTGGTAGATAATAACGAAGAGGTCAACGGTGATCAGCTCTGGCAGAACCTCAAAGCACTCTACCCGGTCTCGCTTACGCAAGAAGATATCGAAAATGAACTCGGGTCCTTGTCCTCAATCAAACCTGCAGAGCTGAAACGCGAACTCACTTCCGATGCGAAAGTTCTTTATCAACTCCGTGAAGAAGAACTGGGCTCAGAACAGCTGCGTGAGTTAGAACGACGCGTGCTGTTAGAGACTATAGGTCAGAAATGGCAAGAGCACCTTTATGAGATGGACTACCTGCGGGAAGGTGTTGGCCTGCGCGCCATGGCGCAACGAGACCCGCTGGTGGAATATCAGCGTGAGGGCCACACTATGTTCCAAGCCATGATGCAGGCCATCCGCGAAGAGACCGTATATAAGTTGTTCCACCTGAAGATCCGCAAACCTGAAGTCAAGGTCGGATCGCAAATGCCTGGTGTTGCAGCAGACTTCTCACAAATCGCAAACTTCGGAAACAAGCAACCGCAACGGTTGCAGTTCTCTGGACCCTCTGCGGCTGCTCCCGGAGCTACCACCACACAGACTCGTGCAGCCGATGGCCAACAAGTCAAGACACCGCAAAAGTCTCGCGCTGAACGTAAAGCAGAAGAGCGGGAAGCACGCAAAGCCGCTAAGCGGGCTCGGAAGGATTCTTAACCGACCTCGAATGCTATGACCCGCCAGCGATCGCGATGTAGCTGTAATCGCATTGCGATCGCCCTGGCGCGTTCACCAACGCGAACTGTCATTGAACTTTCCCACTCGCCATTGATTTGCATCGCGGCCCGCACACCGATAGGGACTATTGATGGCACTTTGCGGGAGGCCGCTTCGCCGCGTCGGGCAGCTAAATACTTACCGAAGGCGCTGTGGTGGACTCGTGCTTGTAACTTATGAAATAGTTCCAGTTCTATCCACGAACGTAGCTGCGTAAACGGGCGGATTCCTAATTCCGCCTCGATGAACGCAGCCCCGATTGTTTGAGTCATCTTCTTGATGTCGGCCAACAGCATCTCATGTCGGTAATCGAGGTGGTCTTGACGCACGGTCTTTCTAAAATTGAACACGTGCGATTGACCCGGCTGCATTCCTAGCTCTTCTGATGGTGCGAACTCCTCTCTGGGGTCGAGCGCAGCCTGATCGAGGTGAGCAGCTTGCCGGATATCGGTCGCCGGAATGGTTGATATCGGGTCAATGACCAGACCAACTTCTGAAACCGACCGTAAATGCCGTCCGTGCGGCTCAGTTCTCGGGACCCTCTGTGAAGTATCAGGATGCTGCGATGCGGAAAGTGCACTAGACATGTGGCGTCCTTTGGTTGTGAGGTACGAAATTATTGAGTGAACGGAGGAGCTTGCAAAACGGATCCAGGGCTGAGGGCATGTGGATCGTCACCAATGATTTCCCGATTATGCTGCCACCACTGGCGCCATCGCTGATCGATTTGAAATAGTGTGGCATCGGCCCCCAGTTCTTGGTGGGCAATGTCCCAGAGACAGTCCCCGGATTTAACTACCAGTGTCGGATCTGCTGTGTCTCGCGCCTGATTTGGCGCCGCGATATAGGGTGACGGTACGGGTTGTCGTGGTGAGAAAGTCTGATATTCGTTGTTAGTGTTCGGGGTTTGCGACGCTTGCTCAGGCTGCTGTTCGATAATCACAGTGGAGGTTTGGCGGGGCGTCGGGGTGAGTTCTTCAGCGGATTTATATGATGCCGTGGGTTCGAGTCTCACTTCTACCTCACTGTGTTGGCGCGGCTCAGGGGTTGATGCCGGTGGTGCTGTCGTTGATATTGATGGGGCAGTGCTGGGAGAGCCTGTTGGTTGGTGTTTTTCCGCAAGGGGAGTAGGGGAGTCGTATTCATCTGCCCTAGTGGGTCTCGTAGTGGGCTCGTGCACGTGTGGCATGAACGGTTCGGGTTCATCGATGACGGTATCTCCGGCGGTTTCACTATCCGTAGGCACTGCAAAAGCCGGTGAGGTCAAGGCGAGTTGAGCTCCAAATACCGAGATGATGATGCGACGCAAAAACTTGGGAGTAAAGAGTTCGGACCAATACAAAACGAACTTGTTGCGTGTTTTGAGTCCTACGAAAAAACTTAGCCCCGCGATAAAGAATAAGAACCACAACACGCACAGCGTTATGCCTACAAAACCGCAAACTATGGCGATCCAATATTCGAGTGTCTGAATTGATGAGGCCGTCGGTAGCCTCTGCCACATTTGTGCCATCCAGCACAATAATGGTCCAGCTATCAGGCCCAGTACCGCAAGCAGGATATCTTCCACCCCGAGGCGGGAGCGGACAGTCAGTGAGGGATGACTCCTCATGTAGTCTCCTGGAAATCTCAGTGAGTAACGATGACAGTAGTTTTACAGTGAAGTGATTTGGTTGTCAATGATACATTTTGATTTATTTTCATTTCATTTAACTCATTTGAGGATCATTGCCTCACGGTCGCGGCCTCGGAAGTCGCAACTTCACGGTGGTTCAGAAGGTGTATTTGCCGGGCCTGACGCATAAGGTAGTCGCATGCGCTGGAATGATTTGTTTGCTGACCTTGAGGCGCAGCTAGAATTTGGGCAGTGGCGTACCGTAGAGCAAGAAGCTGCCGAACTAACGCGTGGCATGTGGGCTGAGTTGACGCTGATGGATCGGCTTCGTGCTGCTCTGGGCCAGCGTGTGCGCATGGTGCTACATGATGGCCGAGCTCAAGTGATGGAACTGAAAGCAGTGGGGCCTGAGTGGGTTGGTGGGATTGACGAGACCGGTGCCATGCTGATTCCACGTGAAGTCGTTATGAGTGTGGACGCAGAGCTAAGACGCGCCATTATACCGAGTCGTCCCTTGCAAGCCGGACCGAGAATGAGAGCGGTATATCGAATGCTGGCCCGGCGGCGCGAACCAGTACAAATCATCGCACGACACGGACAGACTGTGGCCGAAGGAACTATAGATCGTGTGGGCAAGGATCATCTCGATGTCGCACTCCATGCCCGGGATGAGTTCCGCCGGACCACAACGCTTCGAGGTTCGAGGATCCTACCGTTCGATGCCGTTCAAGTGGTGCGTGCATCGCCTATGGGGCTGTCTGATATCTAAAAAACGGAGCGGTTTATTGAGGCTGATCAGTTCGTTCCTGTTCAGCCTCGACACGCTTTCGTTGTTCTTCGTGAAGCTGCTCTATAAATTCTTCGAATTTTTGAGAGTCTACACGCCACTGACCGCGTCCACCGATCTGAAACGCTTCGAGTTCGCCCTTGAGGACCATGGTGCGAACGGCTGCGGTTGATATCTGGAGTTCTTCTGCAACATCCGTCAAAGTCATAAAGCGTGGCACCGAAGCTCCTAATACCGTGTCAATTTGATGTCATTTGATTCTTTTAGAATACGGCAGATATAGCTTGTCTACAACTGCACTCGTGTGGAGAACTTAACGTGACCACCGAACACTAGAGTAGTTTTCCACATTTCGGGCATCCAGCTCTTTTGTTCTATGCGGTGATGGGTCACAGTAGATGGTTGAAAGCATCACTGAGGAACATTTATGAACGAAAAACCAGCAGAAGCGCCTCGTATCCGTCCGCCTGGCTGGCGGGATCCGCGGCTCATTATTGGCGTCATTCTCGTGGCGTTGTCAGTCACGGGCGTGGTCACACTTATTCAGTCACTTGATGAGCGTCAAGGCTATTGGGCCGCCTCCGCTGATCTCGTGCCGGGAACGAAGGTTACAGCCGACGACTTTCACATTGTCCAAGCCAGCATGTCGGAGTCGTCTGAACACTACTGGACTGCGGAACAGCAGTTGCCCTCGGAATTTTTGGTATCTTCCACCATTTTGCAAGGTGAGTTACTGACCCAGCGACAAGTGACGGAAACTGATCCGGATGGGCGTCAGCAAGTTGGCCTACGTGTCTCGGAAGATATGCCGACGGCCGTCACAGTCGGAGCACGGGTCGATGTATGGGTTGCTCCTGCCAACGAGGATGGCCGTGGATACGCAGAACCCACGAAGATGATCGCGAACGCAGAAGTTATTGGCACCGATGATAATACGTCAGCTTTTGCCGCGGCAGACACCACCACGGTGTATTTGATGTTGGCACAAGACGCGGTCGCACCTGTACTGGATGCACAAGCAAATGATGCCAAAGTTGCCCTTGTACCAGCCACCCTAGGGAAGTAGCTCATCATGGATGAACTCAGCGTGGCAACAACTATCAACCCTCGTTTCGATCACGTAACACCGATTGAAGCAACTCAATCATCCGTGACCATCACTCACCGTTGTCATATCTTTGCCGAACTTATGGCAGTTGCTCGCTCAGGGTTGGTAGATATTGTGCTCATTGCCGACGATTTTGAACTCGTCAGCTTGGAAACATTGCAACAAGTAAAGGATGCAGAGGGCCAGGGGCCGAAAGTTGTGGCCATCTCTGATGTCGTGGATGAACGACAACGCCTCACCGAGCTCGGCATTCCAGTTGCCTCTCCCACCCTTACAGGGCCCGAACTAGTCACATGGCTCCAGGAGGCGAATCGTAATGCCGTTGCCGCTACAGAGCCGCCTGTTGAATTTAGTGCTCGGGATCTGCAGATTCTAGAACAACTCGATCCTGACGCCGCGACTAAACGCAGATCGGGCCGTCGGGCAGCGCCCTATGATCCCATGACTGACATTCCGGAACCGGCGAACCGAAAGTCACAAGACGAGGCGTTAGATATAGTTGACCACCACGTCATGCAACCACTCTCGTCGTCAGAGGGTCATGGGTTACACGCCATAGAGGCTTCACAGGGGGTGGAAACGATACTTCCCGAAGCGAGTGAAAGCGTTTCTCGAAGAGGTCAGCTCACGGCAGTTTGGGGACCCATTGGCTCACCCGGGGTGACCACGCTGGCAGTAAATATGGCTGTCGAATCGGCTCTTCGCGGGCACCGTACCCTACTCATCGATGCAGATACCTACGGAGCAGCCGTGGCGGTGCATATGGGATTGCTCGAGGACGCAGCTGCTATCGCTCAAGCTTGCCGCGCAATAGAGCACCGCGGAATTACTACCGAAGAACTTGCTGATTATGCCCAAAGTATCAGTATTCAAGGCGCCTCCTTGGACGTGATTACCGGATTGACACGTTCAGAACGTTGGCCTCAACTTCGAGCGGCGGCATGGAATCAGCTGCTCGAGATCGCTCGGGACGGGTGGGAGCACATTATTGTCGACTGTGGCTTCGGACTGGAAGAGGATGAAGAACTCAGTTTCGACATACCAGCACCGCAGCGCAATGCCACGACACTTGGTGCGGTGACCTCAGCGGATACGATAGTCGCGGTTGGTACCGGCGACCCGGTGGGTTTCGTACGGTTTATGAAGGGTCTCGAGCAGTTGGCCGAAAGTACTTCCAGCCCGGTAGTGCCTGTTATCAATAAAGTGACGTCGATGACCTCAGGGCTAGGGCCAAAACGGCAATTAAACACTGTATGGGACCGTTTCGGTCCGAAAATGCCCTTGCAGCATTTTCTTCCATGGGCCCCAGAAGTCACCGCTGCAGCGCTCTTTGAAGGGAAGACACTAGCGGAGCGTGCTCCGAAAGCCGAGGTGCGGCAAGCGATTCGTGAGGTGATGCTCTCATGTTTTCCTGCAGGCGTATCGGCCACGCCCGATCATAGCACCAAGGGGCGGAATCATCGATCGCAGCGGTCGTGGCGCAAAGCCGTAGCACAAGTAAAGGGACGTGTTGGACGGACCCCTTAACTGAGAAAATGAGTCAGCATCTTGTGGCCCAACACTGTTGTATTGTCTCGGCAGAAGCTATGGTGAGGGGTGGCGGCAATGGCGCCGTCAACCGTAAATTTTCTCAAGAGAAAGTTGCATAATGCCCGCAAACGATCCATTGTGGACAGCGCCGTCCACTGACAGTCCGGTGAAAGCCACTGACGAGTTAAAACAAGCCTATTTCCGCCACGTCGGCCCGGATGACCAGTGTGTGCTGGGTGAAGAAGGCCGAGCAGCGATGGTCCAGTCGCATCTGGAGTTGGCCGTTGAAGCGGCTGGGAAGCCAAAGATCGCAGTCCGTCGCGCTGCCCGCCACGCTATTGTGCAGGTAGTCCATCCGGATATCCGCTACCTCGTCGATTCCGTGACAGCCGAATTGAATAAACTGGACATTCCCATCTCGGTGATCGTCCATCCCATTGTCGTAGCCCAACACGCCAATGATGACGCTCGTCTAACGAATATTTTCGAGCTACCGGCACACCGGCCACGCCTGTCTGGTGACCCTGCCACCCCATTGGAGCGCATCCCGGCCTCGCCAGAGGGCTATCACGCAGAACTGCAATCTTGGATCTCGATTCAAACCGCCATACCACTCGAAGCTGACCAGGCCGAAGAATTACAAGAAGCCGTCTACGCCGCGCTGGCGGATGTGCGCGCAGCCAATGATGACTACGGTGAACTCAAAGACGCGGCAACTCGCGCCGCCAACGCGCTGCGACAGGAAAGCCCCGACACAGCTCAAGGTGCCGACCAAGCTGCCCGGTTACTTGAATGGATGCGCGATGATAACTTCGTGTTCCTCGGCTACCGCGAATACGTGTTAGCCACCAATGAGCAGGGCAAACAATATCTTGACGCCAAACCCGGAACTGGTCTGGGGATTCTGCGCGATCGCGAATCCAGGAAAGCACCGCTGACTAATCTGGGGCAAGAACAGATTGATAAACCGCAGCCACTGATTATCACCAAAACAAATTCTCGATCCAGGGTGTATCGCAATGCCTACATGGATTTCATTTCGACAAAAAAATATGACGAGAACGGTGAAGTCGTCGGCGAACGACGTTTCATCGGCTTGTGGCGTCCTACCCTCACATCTGTGCCCATTGATCAGGTGCCTTATGCCCATGAACTAGCCGAGCAAGTTCGTGCTGAAGCCGGATTCGAGCCCACCTCGCACTCGGGTACCGCACTGAATTACGAACTGGAACGGTACCCCCGCGATGAAATGCTGCAGATGAACGCCCAAGAACTGCTGGATACCATGCTTGGCATCCTATCGTTGGGCGAACGTCGGAAAACGAAACTGTTTCTGCGCCCCGATATTTACGGTCGCTTCATGACAGCCATGGTGTTACTACCGCGAGACCGCTACAACACGTCGGTACGGTTGCGCATCCAGGAAGTACTCGTGGAGCATTTGGACGCTGAGTCATTAGACTTCAACGTCTTCCTGGACGAGTCCGTTCTGGCAAGGGTATTTTACCGTATTCAGCTGCCCAAAGATTGGGAGGGTTATGATTCAGTCGATGCGGAGCAAATCGAAAAAGACCTGGTTATGGCCGTGCGCTCTTGGAAAGAAGGGGTCGATATCCAAGCCGTCGCAGTGTTCGGTGAGGACTCCGGCGTCGAAGCTGCTCAAGTATGGGATGAAGCCTTTCCGCCCAACTATCGAGTGCGTTTCGAAATTGACGACGCGATGGAAGATATCTCGCGTTTCACTGCACTTGAAGAAGGCCGTCCCAGCATTTATCTCGAGCCCGAC
>JAJUIX010000111.1 GCA_029267455.1 Enteractinococcus sp.
GGTGGGCTGCATTTTATTCGTTGTCTTCGCCACGATTCTCCTCCGGTTAGCAACTGCTTTTACGCTACCCGATTCAAAGCTGGGCAGGATACGGCATCCACATGCGGTTCGTTCAGGTCTACAGTGGGGGATACCCGACGAAGGTGAGACTGCATGATGAGTGCGCGCGGTACGTGGTTTATGCGGGATGTCCCCGTCATTGTTTGGCTGACCTGCGCCGTCATCATCGCACTATTGCACCCCGTCTTTGATGCGTCCCGCTGGCTGGTCATCCATGTGATAGCGCTGGGCGGTTTTACGCACTCCATCATGGTGTGGAGCGTACACTTTTCGAACGCGCTGTTGAAGACGAAGGATGTCGAGAGTCGCCGGATGCAGAATATTCGGCTCACGTTATTGCAAGTCGGCATGCTTGCGGTGTTTATCGGTGTGCCCACCGGCTGGTGGCTGCTGACTGTCATAGGTGGAGTGATGATTTCAGCGGTCATGTTGTGGCACGCCGGTGTCCTCTGGTATCGCCTGCGGATTGCCCTGCCGGGGCGCTTTCGGATCAGCGTGCGCTATTACATTGCGGCCGCTGCGTTTTTACCGGCCGGGATCCTGTTCGGTGTTTTGCTAGCCAGCGGTGTGAGAGCCGATGCGTATGCCCGGTTGCTGGTCGCACACACGATGGTGAACTTTCTCGGCTGGGTTGGACTGGCCATACTCGGGACCTTGGTCACGCTATGGCCAACTATGCTCCGAACGAGGATGGCTGACGGCGCCGAGCAAGCATCGATCCGAGCGTTGCCCATCCTGTCGCTGGGGTTAATCACCATGGTAGTCGGGGCGTTAGTCAACCTTCCGTGGCTTGGAGTCGTCGGAGTCGTTATCTATTTCCTTGGGACGATCGTTAACTACGTACCCATCTGGCAGGCAGCGCGTCACCGGACTCCGCATTCTTTTCCTACGTTATCGGCGAGCGCAGCGCTGCTGTGGCTGCCCATCGCACTCGTGACGCTTGGGGTCAAGATCGTGGCCGATGGCTGGCAAACTCTAGCGGTGAGTTTTGGGGTTTTGACCGTCATGTTCCTTATTGGGTTCGGTCTGCAGATGTTATTTGGTGCCCTCAGCTACTTGGTGCCGGTCGTCGTTGGGGGAGGGCCTCGTCCGCTACGAGCCGGCATGCACGAACTGAATCGGCTCGGCACCTGGCGTGTGGTGACCGTCAATCTTGCCCTCGTGTTGTGCTCACTGCCTGTCCCCGTGCTGGTGCGCACCGTCCTGTCTCTCATCGCGCTCGTGGCTCTGGCACTCACCCTGGTATATATCGTGCGGGGCATCTTCGTCATGCTGCGCACGAAGCGCCAGGTAGCAGCCGAGATGGCCACGCAAGGTATCCGGTCCGGTGGAGCGCCACCCCGGGCGAAGCGAGATATGGGCGTGATTGATCCGAAACTCTCAAAGCCTCAGGTGGTGGCCGCCGTTGTGACTGTTGCCTTGGGGGTGGTCCTTGGCATCGGTCTCGATTCGGTCGACTCCCAGCCAGCTATGATCTTCACGGAAGTCGTTGCCAAGACTGCACACAAGGGGCAACTAGCGGCGACGGAACTGACGACGGTGACAAGAGATTGTACGATAGCGCCGTGACCGATTATCAAATTGACACCGACGATATACTCGCCCGCCATCGGCAACTCAGTGGGCTGAAAGCACTAGCCAGCTCGAGCCAGAAGTTGAGCGAGCGCAGTTCTGAGCTCTACGGTCCGACCACTCTCACAGATTTTGCCCAGTGGTTGGGACAATTGGGGAACTTGTCGGCGAGACCGCAATTTAGCCAAGTGGTGCAAGCGCATCAGCAGCTAATCATCGACCACGGTGTCTACGGCTGGTTACAGGTTTTACTCACCGGCGCGGTGTATCAATACCAGCGAGACTTCAATACCGCTGGTCGTACGGCAGACACAACGTACTTGTCGCGGCAACACGTCGATGATGTCTGTCGCCTGGGCACGCATATTGTGTTAAATTACGGCGCACCGACGGTGGGGAACCGGAAGCTCTTGACGCACTTTATGTCGGGCAATTATGCGCGGCTTATGGAACGGGTTTTGCCGGCGGTGGGGGCCGAACTTGGTCACGAACTTTCACCGGAAGCGCTAGAGAAGGGCGTCAACCCGGTTTTTCGCTATCCACAACAAGCCACTGAGATGGAAGTGGTGCATGAGCTGGATCTGCGTCCGATGGATGCGGATGAACCGGTACAAGAAGATGGTTTTGCCTACCGTCCGGCCGCTATCGAACAGGCAGACGTCTCGACGCTTGACGGTGCCACTCAACAGATGATTTATGAGCTCACCATCATCACCCGTGCGCTCC
The DNA here is from genome assembly GCA_029267455.1 of Enteractinococcus sp. Lineage (GTDB taxonomy): Bacteria > Actinomycetota > Actinomycetes > Actinomycetales > Micrococcaceae > Yaniella. The sequence goes on from JAJUIX010000111.1 coordinate 2,359, forward strand.
AGGAGGGTTCAGCGCCCGATCCGTGGGACGATGCGCTCATTCGTGCTCGGCTCGAGGCCTCGATGGGAGTTGCGTGGGCTTCACAGTGCTTACATCCTCATCCGGACATTGCTTCCGATGAGCAGCGTCAAATGTATATCGAAGATCTGGTGTCTCGTGTAGAAAAGCTCCAAGTGCGCGGTCTTATCGGGACCATTTCGTACGAGGTCTTCCAGACTCGGGAACTCGTGGAAAAAGCTAACGAAGACGATCCCGCTATCGCGATGCTCTATGACCGCGCGATGCGCCAGTCCATAGATAATGCCGCCTGGGTGCTGTTCAACTGGGTGCCGGATTTACAAACGGCGGGCTTTTTAGCTCAACTGCTCCTGAACTATCATTTCGATGCGTTCTTCGCCGAGATAGAGAAATATTAAACCGGTCGGGCTCCCCGTCTATCTGGTTTACTGCTTCTAAAATCCATCTGCGGACCGTTTCTTACCGTCTACCAATCGTTGAACGCGTCTTCTGTCTCTCAGTAAGGTGCAGTTCATGAGCTTTCCATCCTTTATAGCGGGTTTAGTTGTCGGTCTCATTCCTTTCCTTGTCGCAGCATGGTTATGGCGACGAAAGGCACACCAATTTCGAGATGAAAAAGCGCAGCTTAAGGCAGAACATGAAGAAAATCTGTCCGAACTTAATGCACAGCGCAATGAAGACCTTTCCAACCTTGAGGAGGCCCATCATCGGAATCTTGAGGAACTCAGGGTATTGGTAGCTCGAGGAATGAAGTGGGAGGGAGGGTCACGGCAACATTTGATCGAAGCCTGCGAAGCCATCGGCGTGAATGGCTTCGTCGCTACGAACGTATCTTTCCTCGTGCAGAACCGTGGATCGGATGCCTACATACACCAGATCGATCACCTCATAGTCTCAGACCACATGCTGTTTGTTGTCGAGGCGAAAAACTGGCAGGGAACCATCTACCACCGCGAGCGATACAAAAATGGTTATGATCCACTCTCAATCGATGCATTACCAGTGCTCAACGAGATAGCCCCTGAAGAGCGGTACGTTCTGCAGGTTAAGGATAACCATGCCATGATGTTGCATCCGAAGGGCGATACTCCAGAACCGGTCAAACAGGTCGAGGCCCAGTCGAAAAATTTCCGGAAGTACCTGGCTTCGCGACTCGGAACAGACCCAGGGCATACACTAAACTGCGTGTTCTACTCCCATCGGACCTCCAGGTTAGTCGGAGGAGCTCGGACGTTTGGAAAGTACACGTGGGCTACTGACAAACATGAACTTCCCGCTGTACTGGAACAAATGCAGCAGCATCGGCACTCCACCCATGCGCACCCCGTCAGGCTTCACGATATCTACGAAATAGTCTGGGCTTTAGGAGCAGATATTCAAGGAGTGGGGACATACGCGGAACAGTGGCAGAGTCCATTTCCAGAGGGCTTCGAAAAACGCTACTTCAAGCACGCCCAGTCATAGCACCTTCTGTACACCTATAACATTCGATTAAAGCTGTACGGTCGTAGCGATTCCATCCAGCGGATGGCACTACGACCGTACGTTTCAATCCACACAGCGCAACGGTGCAGGTGGGAATCGTTTTCGAGTTGAGGCTAAAACAGCCCGAGGATTTCGCCTTCCTCGTTGACGTCCATCTTGTCCGAAGCAGGTTTCGCGGGCAGACCCGGCATCGTCATCATCGCACCCGTGAGCGCAACCACGAAGCCTGCACCCGCACGCACATTGAGCTCACGAACCGTCACCCGGAAACCGCACGGGGCGCCCAGGGCTTTGGGATCGTCGCTGAACGAGTACTGGGTTTTGGCCATACACACGGGTACTTTGTCCTCGCCGGCCTCTTCGAGCTGGCGCAGTTGACGTTCAGCTGCCGCTGAGAAGTCGACGCCGTCACCGCCGTAAATGTTTTTGACGATGTACTCAATGCGTTCGCGGATCCCGGTATCGGGGGAGAACATCGGCTCAACGGTGTCTTCAGAGTCTTGGAGCACTTTGACCAGGTGGGCGGCAAGTTTCTTCGCGCCTTCGCCACCGTTGGCCCAAACGCTGACGACTTCGGCGTGGACGCCCTGTTTGGCGCAGAAGTCTTTGACCCACTGGAGTTCTTCTTCGGTGTCCTGTGGGAACTGGTTTATCGCCACGACGACGGGAGCGCCAAAGGACTTGACGTTTTTGAGGTGACGGGCCAGGTTTTCCGAACCTTTTTCCATTGCCTCGAGGTGACCGGTGCGGTCCTCGCCGGGGTTGTTGACCTCATCCACCGACAGGCCACCGTTATATTTCAGTGACCGCACGGTCGACACCACGGTCACCGCGTCGGCAGCAAACCCTCCGGCCGGACCGGTGATGTTGACGAATTTCTCGCCACCCAGGTCGGCACCGAATCCAGCTTCGGTCACGACGGTCTCGGCGAGATCCAGGGCGGTATTGGTGGCAATCACCGAGTTGGCGCCGTGGGCAATATTGGCAAAGGGCCCACCGTGGATCAGCGCTGGGGTCCCGGCCAGAGTTTGGACAAGGTTTGGCCGGATGGCATCGCGCAACAGGATTGCCATGGCTCCTTGGGCGCCGTTTGGTCCCAGCTGGGCTGCGGTGACTGGTTCACGATCATAGGTTTCCGCCACGACGATGCGCGAGAGGCGTTCTTTGAGGTCGTCAATATCGCGCGACAGGCAGAACACGGCCATGGTCTCAGACGCCACCACGATTTCAAATCCGTCTTCGCGCGGGGTACCGGACGCACGGCCACCCAGTCCGATCACGACATTGCGCAGGTTGCGGTCATTCATGTCCAGCACACGTTTGACCCGCACCGTGCGTGGATCAATGCCGAGTTCATTGCCGTGGTAGATGTGGTTATCCACTAGCGCGCACAATAGGTTGTGCGCCGCCGAGATCGCATGGAAGTCCCCTGTGAAGTGCAGGTTGATACTTTCCATGGGCACCACCTGGGCGTATCCGCCGCCGGTGGCACCACCTTTCATCCCGAAAACCGGACCCAGCGACGGTTCGCGCAGTGCGACCATGGTCTTGGA
>JAJUIX010000116.1 GCA_029267455.1 Enteractinococcus sp.
CACTCGCCGTATCCCGACAGTAACGCGTTGGTGGCTGACTGCACCCGAACCGCCATTGACGCTTTAGTACCTGATGAGCTGCCGATGGCTGAAGCCGATTATCAGCGGCTGAAGCAGAACGTTCAGCAAGAACTGATCGATACCACCTTCAAAGTGACGACGGTGGTGGCAGAAATCCTGAATCTATCGCGGGAGGTGGATCGGCGCATCCGCAAGATTCGTTCCTTACCACTTGCCGCTGCTGCAGCAGATTTGCGCGCTCAGCATGATGAGTTAATCGGCCCGGGTTTTGTCTCCTCAACCGGGTGGGCGAATCTGCGGCACTTGCCCCGGTACTTGGAGGCTATGAACCTCCGAATGGATAAGCTGGATGCCGGTGGCGCACTGCAGCGCGATGGACTCAATATGCAAGTGGTGCACGAGTTAGAAAAAGCATATGGGGACCTGAAAGCTCAGGCCCCCACCGGCGTCCCGCTGCCAACAGCAATCCGTGAAATCTACTGGATGCTCCAAGAATTGCGGGTTTCGTTCTTTGCCCAAGAATTGGGGACCGCCATAAGTGTCAGCGAAAAACGCCTCCGCCAGGCGATCAAGTCCGCCGAGGCTTCCCTACACTAATCAGCCGGGACGAATTCGCCATATCCGGCCTCGCGCAGCGCGGCCCGCAGTTTGGTTGCGGCTTCGTCCATCTTGGCCTCGTCGGGGTTGCGCATGATCTTGCGCAGATCGAAATCGGCCAGGGACTGGGTTGGGAAAACATGCAAGTGCAGGTGCGGAACCTCGTAACCGGCGATCATCATCCCGGCCCGAGCTGCCCCCAGACCGGCAACCTGGGCGGCACCGATTCGTGAGGCAACCGTGTAGACGTGCGTGTTGAGGTCTTCTGGCACCTCGGTCCACATATCGACTTCTTCACGGGGCACGACAAGTGTGTGCCCGTAGGACAACGGGTTGATATCCAAAAAACCGACGCAGCGGTCGTCTTGCCAGACAAACCGGCCGGGGAGTTCGCCGTTGATAATTTTGGTGAAAACCGTAGACATGAAGACCTCTCCTGATGCTTGCAACTGGATGTTTCAGCCCCAGTCTAATGTTCTGCCACGCAAAAGCTGACAGTTGAGGAACTTACACGTCAGATGGCATAGACCCGGGGGCCTCGCCCGTGGCTACCGGGTGGTCGCGCGATGACGACCACGCCGACCAAGACCCGGGGTACAGTGCCCCCTCTAAGCCAGCCAAAGCCAGTGCTAGGACCGTTTTTGAAGCAGTGACACCCGAACCGCAGTACGCCGCTACTGAGCTGTCTTCACCAATGCCGTATTCGGCGAATTTTTTACGCAATGTTTCTGCCGGGAGGAACTTGCCCTTGTCGTCAGTGAATTCAGACGCCGGAGCAGACAGTGCCGATGGGATATGACCTGCCACCGGATCAATGGGTTCGTTTTCACCTGTATACCGTTCAGCTGCTCGCGCATCCAGCAAAATTCCGTCACCGCGCACAAATGAGGGCACTGTTTCGGTCTCTACGACCGGCATTTTGCCCCACGATAGGTAGGCCGAACCAATACGGGGCAGTACCTCGCCGGCGTGTAGCGGTAGGTCTGCGTCCCGCCAGGCATCCAGCCCGCCGTCCAAAACATACACGTCGGTCATGCCGGCATAGCGTAACAGCCACCAGGCCCGAGCTGCAGCGGATGATGCTACCGCATCGTAGACGACGACCGTGTCTTCATCGTTGAGTCCCAGCATGCGGACTGATTCGGTAAATTTCGCCGGATCAGGAAGGGGGTGGCGTCCGGCGGCGGGCGCACCGTGACCCGCCAGGTGACTGGTCATCGAAACGTAGACGGCACCGGGAATATGCCCTTGCCGATAGGCTTCATGGTTTTGCGTCGGATCCGTAGCTGACCACCGCACATCCCAAATGACGAGACGTCCGGGTTCGGGCACCGGTGTGGGTGCGACGAAGCCTTCGGGTTGGTCTGGGAGCTGGTCTGCCATCAGTCGGGTGCGAACCTCGACGGTGGACGCATCGGGCAAACTGTAATCCGTGCGGTCCAGACCCATCCAGGCGGCCAGCACATCAACGCTGACGAGTACAGGTTGATTCATTCGAGGATGCCTCCAGCCAAAATGGACCTGTGCCATACATTGAGTCGTGTGACACATAACGTGCCGGTACGTTGCGGGATTTTCACATCCTTCACTTTAGCCCTGTGACAGTCCGATTGCACAGTGAATTATGCAATACCGTCCAGCTATTCGGGAAATACGGGTTCCTTGCTACACTGTAGGCCGAGTTCAACAGTCAAAAGAGGAGCTTTCCGGAGATGTCGTCAGCTTCATCGTCCCGGCCCCGCACACGAAATACGTGGCAAAAACGGGCCATCGAGGAAATCCTGGATGCCAGTCCAGATTTTCTCTCAGCGCAACAGGTGCACCAGGCTGTGGCTGATACCGGTCGATCGGTGTCGTTGGCCACGGTGTATCGTGTGCTGCAGACGCAAGTTGAGGACGGTGTGGTCGATATTCTTGCGCTGGAGGACGGCCAGACCTTATTTCGCAAATGTGCCTCGACGGGGCATCATCACCATGTAGTGTGCCGCAACTGCCGTGCGACCGAAGAAATTGAGGCGCCAAAAGTTGAGCGGTGGGCGGAACATGTCGGCGCGGACTTTGGCTACACCGATATCGATCACACCCTCGAAATTTACGGGCTGTGTCCGCGCTGTGCTCACAAGGCTTCGTAGCGACTGTATCGATCACCGTAAGTTGGGGCGTGCTCCTCGGCCTCAGCAGGATCGCCGTCGGCGGTACATTCTGGCAGCTCTACAACCGACGTGCCGTCCACATCAGCGGGTTCGTGCAGTGTGCCTAAACCGTAGGCTGCCTCGAGATTGCGGCGCGTCAGGACTGCTTCAGGTGGACCTGTGGCGATGACCTTGCCATCCATGAGGATGACGTGGTCCGCGGCAGCGGCTTCATCGAGATCGTGCGTCGTCAAAATCACCGAATGCCCGTGGTCGTCGACTTCAGCGTGGATGACATCGTCAATGATGCGCATCGAGGTGAGGTCCAAGCCCGTCATCGGCTCATCCAGGACCAAGATTTCATGTCCTTGGGCGATACCCTGAGCGACATACACGCGCTGCCGCTGTCCTCCGGACAGTTCCTCGAGGTGCCGGTGCTTCAGGTCGGTAATGTTCATGACGTCCATCGCATAATTGATCGCGTTACGATCGACGGAACGGAAAAGACCAAACCAGCCACGTTGGGCATACCGTCCCATGGACACGACGTCTTTGACGGTAATTGGCGTGCCGGTTGGAAACACGACCGATTGCATGACAAATGAGATGTCTTCTTTGACCTCTTTGACCGGTTTGCCCAGTACCCGGATTTCTCCGGCACTTGGTGACAAGATACCTGCAATCGCCTGTAACAGGGTCGTTTTGCCCGATCCATTGGGTCCAATGACCGCGGTGATTTTTCCTTCAGGAATGGTAAAACTCGAGGCCGAAACGGCCCGATGAGAGCCGCGGTACAACACAATGTCCTGGGCTTCTACGAGAGTCATGAGGCTCCTTGCTCAGCGGGTGCTGTGCTGCGTTGACGGCGCATCAGCGCAGCAGACAATTCTCGGATGGTTAACACCACAAAGAACCCAACAATTGCCACCAGCGCCATGGAGGCCCCAGCAGCGGTTCCCAGGTGATAACTGAGAATCAATCCAACAGTAACAGAGACTACCCCGATGATCAGCGAGGCGATGATCATTCTCGGCACCGTACGGGTTATCAGGGCTGCTGTAGCAGCCGGACCAATCAACAGGCCCAACACCAATAATGTCCCCACGGCTTGGAAGGATCCAATCACCGCGGCGGCGATCATCAGCAGCAACAACCAATGCGTCAGCTGTGGGCGCATTCCCAGGGCTTCGGCCTTATCTGGCGAAAAAGACAGGGCCATCAAAGGCCGGTACAACACGAGCGACATCACACCGACACCGACGACGAAGAGGAGTTGGACCCCGATATCCCCCCACGTAACACCCAGAGCGTCACCGAAAAGGATGGCGGTCAGCGAACCTTGAAAACTATCGGCTCGGGAAATGAGCACCACGCCAAGGGCCATCATGCCGACAAAGAGCAATCCAATGGCGGTATCTTCTTTCAAACTGGTGGTCCTGTGGACCAATTCCATCAGAGTGACCATGACCAGCGCTGCCAGCGCGGCTCCGAGATACGGTGAGAAGTTAAAGAGGACAGCGGCTGCGATGCCAGGGACGACGCCGTGCACAAACGCATCGCCGAAAAAACTCATCCCGCGCAATACCAGCCAGACCCCGACGAAGCTCGACATCAGCGCAGCGAGCAAACCTCCCAGGAGCGCGCGGATTTGGAAACCAGCCTGGAATGGTTCCGCTACCCAGTTCAACAGCTCCACGAGTTGGGCCTCTTCCGTAGTGTTTGCAGCATTAGTTTAAGGCTTCCGCAAGCGTTTGGGCATTGTAGAGCATGGCGTCCTGGTACGTCTCGGCTTCCGATCCTGATTCGCCGATTGCGTTTTCGTATAGCTCAACGACCGGTACGCGGCCGTCGGTTTCTTCAGATAATGCCATGATCATGCGATTGGGATTAGCCTTCGATGTCACAAGGGCATCGGCGCCTTCATCTTCTAATAATGCAGTCAGTTCCGAAAGGTCTTGCGAAGATGGCTCGCCGTCAGTTGAGCCCCCGGGAATGACGACACCGTCGATATTCAGATCGTAGCGATCTGCGAAATAACCATACGCGGCGTGATCGGTAACCAATCGTGCCGACTCGACTGGCTCAAGCAGCTCTTGCATTTGTGCATCAACGTCGCGCAGGTCGGCGGCGACCTCACTGCCGCAGGAGACATAAGTGTCATCACCGGTGACCTCGGCAATTTTTTCACCGATGAGTTCCGCTCCGTCGGCCATTCGGGAGACGTCCATCCAGATATGCGGATCGTGCTCGCCGTGACTGTGCCCTTCGTGTCCCGCGTGGTCGTGATCGTGATCTTGTTCCAGGGGAAGCGGATCAAGCTGTGGAGCCAGTTCGAATAACTCTGCCCCATCGGTCACGGCGTTATCGATGGAGCGTTGCATCGATGCTTCCAAACCTAAGCCATTCGTCACGACGAGGTCTGCGTTAATCATGTCCACAATTGCTGCGCTTGAGGCTTCAAACTGGTGTGGATCATCTGA